>JBFHGF010000178.1:0-6811 GCA_041583335.1 Bacteriovoracaceae bacterium | reverse complement strand
AGATGGCCAAAATGTAATCTAGTTGAAGTTTGTTTCAAAGAGCAGTGCTGAGAAGTATTCAAGGTCGTCTATATCTTGAGCAAGACAACCTGAAAGATCCCTCATGCTACAGTAGTCATAGCCGGCCGTTGCGGCATCATTACAAACACTCTCAAAGGTATCGCCAATAGCGCTGAGTTCTCCAACATCATCTCCGGTAAATTCAATATTAGCGATCAGGTCGATAAAGTTAGTGAACATGACTAGCCCTTGGCATAGTCGGGTTTGTTGCTCTGTCGCATCTCCGGTCATCATATCTGAACTTCCGACATCGCCTACATCATCAGTACAACTTCCAGTGACTCCGGTGCCTAAGTATAGCCTTACTGTAGGATTGGAATAGGTATAGAGGCAAGTATTGGTGTTGGCCGTTCCCGCTCCCTTTACTCCATTAGCATCAGGGTTACCGTAGAAATGTAGCCAGCGCCCAAGGTTAACGAGAATCATATAGAGCGCTTGAACATTGAGGTTGGTATTGTCACGGCTGGAGAAAACCGTTTCTCGATTGGCCGATGCCGACTCGGTTTGTCCTCCAGCGTAGAGGATAGTGTTAATCGCCAGTTGTAAATTGGTGAAGTCACTATCGGTCGCTGAGGTCATATCATCCGAAGTACTAAAGAGTGTGAGCGAGCCAAGGAGTCCTCCCTGGGTAGAAGAGAGGGAATCAAGGTCATTTGTAAAGAGAGTGAGGGTTGAGTAATTGGCCGCGCAAGCATAGGCCGAAGCATAAGCTCCGATGTAATCAGCATTATTTGCTTGGTATCCCACTTCATCGAGGGAGGCCTTAGCACCACTACAATTGCGATCAGTCAGTAGAAAGTGCGCCTCTTCGATAGCGGCCTTCACATCATCGGCTTCTTTACCACAAGAGCAGAAGAAGCAAGATAGAAGGACTAGGGCAAAGAGGGGATAGAGTGGTTTCACAGCTTTCATAGCTTCCATTTTACTAAAGTAAACGGGCCTTATCTATGGAGCAAAAAGTTTCAGAGTGTTTTAGTAGGTTACTCCGATTTGAGCGGTAATTTTGCTATCCGTACGCCGCACTCCAACGGGAGGAGCGCTATCACGGGAGAGGGAGTAGGACCATTGTTGGACAAAATGGCCACCAAAGTAGGTCTCAAGTCCCATATTAAGGCGAACGCGATGATCAGAAATGCGCTCAGTATTGGGCTGGTAATAGGTCACGATACTAGCGCTATACTCCTTAGGCTTAGCAAAGACGTAACTTAGATAGAAATTTCCCCGTGGATTATCTTGATTCGGAGAATCTTGTAGCTCTTCTTTTTCGTAGAAGACGCCGGCGCCGACAAAGAGGGAGTGCTTCGTTTCTTCAAAGAGCCTCTGCCTAACTCCAGTACCTAAGAGGTAGCGGGCGTTCAAGTCTTGAAATTTATCAAATTCAGTTTGTTGAAAGACTTCGCCAAAGAAGCCGGCGCCAAAAGAGCGTGTGTAGCGAAAATGGAGGTGACCATCATTAACATCTTCGACTTCACTACTGCGGCCATAGTTATAACTACCGAGAAGAATATAATTACTCTTTCCTAAATTCATCATATTCAAAGAAGAGATACCAAGAATCGTTTTATTCACATTTCCGTTGGCATCACTGACACCCAGTTGAGATGAGCCTTGTAGTCGATCTTGAGCGCCTTTTGATTGGCGCAGAGATTCAATATTTAAAAAGCCGTAACTTAAATTAGGATAGAGCAGTGTCGTAAAAAAAATTAAAAGTGATAAGTATTTCATAGTTCTAGTTTGTCAGTTCCAACTCGACAGGTAAAGGCACAGGGCCTAAAATAGCAGCAGAAATTTTGTAGAGAGGAATTTATGGCAAAAATAAAAATTTATCACAACCCAAGATGCAGCAAGAGTCGTCAGGCCTTAGAATTGTTAACAAAGAGTGGGCATGATATTGAAGTTATTGAATACCTCAAAGAAGGTCTAACTAAATCAGAGGTCGAAGGTCTCTATGATCTCTTAGGGGAAGAGGTGAGTGGCCTCATCCGCACCAAAGAAGCTGAGTTTAAAGAAGCTCCCTTTGATGTAGCGAAGAAGACCCAAGTGGTAAAAGCTCTAGTGGCCACACCTAAACTTTTGGAGAGACCTATTGTGATTAAAGCTCAAGCGGCCATTATTGCGCGTCCTCCTGAGAAAATTAATGACTTTATTTAGTGAGGACATAACTAGGTATCTAAAATTATTGATGCGCTACCGTTAAATCCTGACCAGAAAAATTCAACTTTAATTGGTCAGATGACGATAAGGGTAGCGCTATGAAAAAATTAATTCTACCTCTCGTTATTCTTTTTATTTCCACAAGTTGCTCCCATTTAGGGTCTTATAGAAGTCCTTCCTCAACGGATGGAAGTTGTTTTTCTATTCTTGGAGAAATTTACGATGAAACATCACCAAGTCATCGCGCTCTCAATGAACTGAGTACTCTAGAAGAAAATATTGGTGAACCAGAGAAGAACTTAGAATTTGAAGAGTATCTTGGTGACCTACACGGCAAAGTTTTGGTTTTTGAAAATCAAGAATTACAAGAATCGTGGGTTACCATGATGTCTTCTTTTCAACAGTATAAGTACTCGGGTAGTCCCTTTGAATCATTTAAGAGCAACTGGGATACCTATAAGAAATCATTCTTTCAAAAGTGGCGAGAAGCCGAAAGAGCTCAGTTAGTTAAACAGTCCGAGGAAGTCACTAAGATTGAAAGAGAAGCACAGAATGTGATTAAAGAACTTCAGGCCGAAGAAATCGAGGCGATGGAGCTAGTCAATAGAAGAACTGCAATTATTCATGGAGTATGGGCAAAACTTAAGAGCAGTGATGCCGACCTGAACGGTGACCTCAAAAAAGAAGAACTCACCGACTTCACCTATTGGCTCTTTTCCAAAGCCGATCTCGATCGTTTTGATGGAAAACACGTCTATGATAGCATTAATAGCTGGCTCAAAGAGTATCGTGATGTGGCCAAACATATGTCTAAAGGCACACGTAATGAGATGATCATCGACGGGAAGAAAAACCTTCTGACCCTTTACAATCAAATTACCATTAAGCATATCGACGATATTGATAGTGTCGAAGAACTCAAGAAACAGGCCTTTATTCACCTGGAGCTCTTCTCTTTATTAGAGCCTAAATTCAATCAAGATGGCTTCTCAAAGTATCTTATGGATAAGGATTTCTTCAGTGAGGAGAGTCTGCAATACTATCGTGGGGTACGTAATGCCGAAGGGATTGACGTCGATCTTGGAATGATGTTGCGCGAACAGTATCAGAAGTTCGCTCCCTATCAAGATCGTCCACCTGTGGTTAATAAGAGTTTTGCCGAAGTGACGGTAGAGAGAACACGTGATCTTTGGGATAAACTGAGCAAAGGTCAAAAGTCGTGTGCTGACCTTGATTGCTATAATAAGCAAGCTCGAAATGGTTGGCTTGAAATTTTTAGTTCAAGACCCTATAAGAATGCATTTTCTTGTATGAGAAATAACCCGGTTGTTCTCAAGTCTATGGTGATGGATTTGGCCATGATCTGGGGAGGTCTGACTTGGTATTATAATCAAAATCCCGATAGCTTCCAGCGCTTTCCCCTTGAGATTATGATCAATGGGGCCGCCTTTGCTCCAATTATGGCCGAGGCCAATTGTCGCTCCAGCTTTAAAGGAAACCTCGCCTTTGGAACTCAGATTCCAGAGAAAGAAGTCATTACCAATGCTCTGACAAAAACCAATCGAGTATTTAAAACCTTGAGAGGTGTGGCCTTTAAAGGTTTCCTCTCCAGTGTGGGACTCCTCTCTCTAACATCTGGGTTTGATCATCTCTTCTTGGCCCTAGGTCATCAAGTGGCGACACCTCTATCTCTCAATGATATTTCCGTACTCTTGCCTATTTCATTTCTCTATCATGGGGCTTGGTTAGGGGTTAAGAATATGGCGATTATCAATCCCATTCGCCATAAGGTGATTCCTCGCTTGGCCGCCGCCATTGCTAAGAAAACAGGATTGAATAAGGCCTATTGGCCATTGCAAACAGGTCTTGATTTTGGTGCCTATCATGGTTTTGCGGCCCTCGGGCGCTGGGATTATATGATCTTCTATTCCGCCGTACTCCTTCCTTTTATTCAAGAGCACTTCGCCGTGGGTAATGAAATTGCTCATAAGCAAGAGCTTATTAAAGAAGATGTTGTGGAACATACTTTTAAAGGAGTCAGTGAAGCGGGAGTCGAGACTCAAGTGGTTATTGAAGAGAGTAAGTCGGCCCGTCCTGAGGCCGGATCCATTAAAATGAATAATGAAGATGCTGTTGAGCAACCGATTGGCGGAGAAGTTGCGGACTCTGCACCCACAGGAACCATACAAGTGAAGTCCGTGCAGATCGAAGTTTCAGATGAAGTCATTGATAGTTGGGCCGATAAAATTCTCTCAGGTCTTCCTCAGGATGACTAATTCAGTTAGGACTTAAATCCCGGATAGTGCTGATAGTTTTCTTTATAGCGATCAGCACCCATCCTTTCAATTTGCTGATCAATCATATGAGTAAAGATTTCTTCGAGGCGATTGGCCTTGTAGTGGTGATGGGGTGAACGTTGTCGCCACAATTCTGCGAAAACTTCAAGTGTCGAGTAATGCTCATGACTTAATTCTTTGCGAATCTTGTAGAGGGGTCCACTCTCTTTTTTGATTTTGATATGAGTAAGCTCATTCATCCATGGGTTTTGAAAGAGGAGCCTTTTGGTTTTCTTCCAGGTTCCATCAAGTAGTAAAATAGGAGCACTCTGCCATTGTTCTAAGGGGAGTTCCTCTATGCTAATGGCCTTCTCGGAAGGATAGAGCAGTAACGGTTCACTCGAAAACTGGCTGGCCTCTAAAATCTCACGATCCCAAACCTTAAGCCCCATGAAGGCCTTCTCAAGGATCTTCACTGAATTGAGTGGATGATTCCTCTCTGTAGGGTGACGCAAAATAGAAAATGCAGGCCCTTCCCATTTTGGAATGGGAAGCAACGAGCATAAGCATAGAGAGTAGACACGTTCACATTCAGGACAAAGACCACGCTTTTGTCCAAAGAGATGCCCGGCAATTAAAGGGGTTTCTTTCCATTTTTGGGTATTCCAACAAACGGCGATCATCTCTCCATCAAGGTTAGTCTGTAGATGGAGTTGATGGAGGCGAGGCCCTTGATTGGCCTTTGTGACTTCGAAGACTTTAACGCAATATTCTCTTCTGGCGATTCTCGCACAGGCAACTTCAAGGGGCGCTTCATAGATAATACAGAAATGACCACTGTCTCCTGAGCGTGGAGGATCCTTCTTTCTCCAGCCCAAGACCATACCTTCTTGCAGATGATAGACCTTATTGGTGGAGTGATGACCCTTCAAAAAGTCATAGACTTCAAAGGCACGTAAGGTGGAAGGAAAAGGGGCACGACTCATCTCTTGTAACAAGAGGTGGATCACACCAATACAATCGGTCTGAATCGTTTGATTTTCGAAGTCAAGAATTCGCTCTCGAGAAAATGAGCGCCGGGGAAACGATAGAACCTTATCGATATAAGATTTTAAAGTTTCCCAGTGCATAGAAATTAGAAGGTGAAGCGTGAGATCACTGGGTCGTGGTCAGAGAGTCTACCCATGAAATCACTATTAATATGAAGGGGCTCAAGCTTAGGGTCTTTCTTCATAAGATTTTGTGAAGCAAAGATAAAGTCGATAGCACTTGATTCACCACTGTAGTTGTGGGTGTAGCGCTCTTCCCATGGAGTGAGGTCATCCTCAAACATAAGATTTGTCACTTCTCCGTTATTGACGAGGGCCTTCATCGAACGTTCATTGTAGTGGGCATTAAAGTCTCCGAGTAAGATGACATTGGCAGCACCGTCATTTCTCATATTTAAGATTCGAGTAAACTGTCCAAGTAGAGTGGCCGAAGCATGCCTCTTTTCATCCGAATGGATATAGGGAGGTTGTCTCTCTCCCCAAAATGAGCTGTCGCCAAGTTTTGAGTTAAGGTGGTTACCAATGACAAAGACTTTCTCTCCCATGAATTCAAATTGGGCTACAATACTCTTTCTTGTGTTTCTAAATTCTTTAGACAGAGGAAAGATTCTTCCTGGATTAACAGAAAGGTCACCGGTAGCGGTAACCGTCGTTTCTCTAAGCTCGCGGTTTAAAATATTACCATTGAAGAGGTCGTTATGCTTGGGGGTGAACTTTACTCGAGCACTATTGTAGATCATCGCCACACGGATATTTCCACCGGGTTGACCACCCTCACTGTGGTTGATCGGATCAATGTTGATCGCTTTATAGATCACACCTTGTTCGTCGCATTTCGCCGCTTTGATGATATTGGCGATGGTTTTTGAGGCGCCTGTTCCCCCTTGGAGGTCCTGACCGTTATCATCTTGAACCTCAACAAGGTTGAGAATATCTGGGCATTGCAAATTGAAGCGAATCGATGTTCCCATCTCTTCCATTCTTACGTTACCATAATCAATGGTTCCATCTTCATTTGAAGAGAGGTTCTTTAGGTTATAAGTGGCCACCGTGAGGTGTCTACCTTCTCCTCTTAGTGTTGTCTTGGGACGACACTGGATTGGCCAATGGGTTCTATCGGCCTTGACATTAGTACAGTCCACATCCTCAGTAAAAGCAGGTACATCGACTTCACGTCTTTTGAGTGTGGTTTTGGCCACTCCTTCTTCTAGAATGGGAAGAACCATCGTGTATTCACCACCACCAAAGAGGTTCATTTCATAGCTAATATTT
>JBFHGF010000177.1:0-6820 GCA_041583335.1 Bacteriovoracaceae bacterium | reverse complement strand
TGGAGCAGTTGAAACAGCAATCTCTCCTAGTGAGCCTCAAGTGGATATGGAGTCCGAGGGCTATGCTGCTCAATCTCAGTCACAACTTCTTAAGAAGTGTCTTCCTGATGTTGACCACCTGGCCAGCTTAGAAGCTGTCTTACAAACCGATGTATCCTCTGCTTCGACCTCAAAGGCCGCTTATGCAGACGAGGCCTTTGGTGGCGACTATGTCTACAAAGGTCCCTACAGAACTGTATCTCGCTCCTATTGGGAAATTAAATCAGGGGCCCTTTTTAGTAATATGTCTGTTGCAGGAACAACTCCCTCTGGACTTTTTCAGACAGTACTTAATAATGCTCCTTCAAGCACATCTTCAGATCCCAATGCAGCCGCTCAAGCGGGAATTAAATCATTCCTCTTTCCACGTGCAGGAAAAATGTCCCTTCAGGCCAATGTTGAATATATCGGATTTACTGATTTAACTTCTCAGCTTACCGCCTCTCGTACGATTCGTGAGTTAGTTTCCTCTGGTGACACAACCTATATGGATGGATGTAATCTACGCGTGAGTACTTACGACGACGCTAGAAATGAATCTATCTCGAGCTGTAATGTTTCGGCGACTATCGATATCATTTACACCAATAGCGATGGAGATACAGAAGTTATCACCAGCTCGACTGACCTTAAACTCCAACTCACTCGCGCTAGTGAAACCGACTATGAAGGAAATGAAGTGCGCTACTCTGCTCTTAATAAGTGTAGTAACTCCAATGCCTGCGGCGCTAACGAATGTTGTTTTAATGAGAGGTGTTGGTCTAAGGATTTAGTGAGCCAGTGTATCGAAGATACCAATAATGAAGGTAATTTGGCCGTGGGCGAAGACTGTGCATCTGATTACCAATGCCAAAGTCTATGCTGTTCTAAATCTACTGGCTCCTGTGCTGTTCACAACCCTGGTCTTGAAGCTTATTGTGGTAAATCTCCAGGGCAAGAATGTGTGGCCCAAGAGTTCTGTCGCGAAGAATCGATTCAAACATGTTACAAAGTAAAAACGGGGGTCAATTCTAATGGTCAAACCACTTGTGCCCTACGTTGCTACTATGTACCAACTTATGGCAGTTGTGTTGAAGGTGTATGTGTAGCCCCTGAAACACCAGATGTTCCCGACTTTGATCCAGCAGACCCTCAGTGCTCTGATGCGATTGATCCACCAACTAATCTATAATCTAGAAACGAAAAAAGGGATGAACGGCATAGGTCTTATTATTGCCTTCTTTAGTGGAATGAATCCCCACTAAGATATAGACACCATTTTGCCATTGAAAAACCGGTCCACCAGAGTCACCCATCACTCCATACTCATCATTTAATTCAAAATAATCATCTCCAAGATAAGTTAGCTCTTGGCCTGAGATTAAAGTGCGGCGATTAAAATTATCTCGCCCACCAAAGCCAACGCGAACGATAGGTTCATCCTGAATAGGCCATCCAACTGTGGTATACGGTAGATCAGAAGGAAGGGGCTTGGCCAAAATAATTCGCGCAACATCGTAATGGTAGTTGGATTTATCACGATTGTATTGAGGGTGGGCTTGCCAACTAAGGGCCATGTATCTGACATGGCCAGGGTCGAGGTCAAAGCCTGCTACCAATTCAATATTTTGAGCGGACTGCACACAGTGGGCGGCCGTAAGAATAATCGTGGGCGCAATCGCTACTGCGGAGCAAATGACCTTCCCTCCATCCTTATCAATCTCTAGAGGAAAGCTCTGAGAAAAGGGTTGAAAGCTCAAAGCTTGTACAGGCACCATAGCGAGGAGCGTGGAAAGAAAGAGAATCCAAAATTTGGAGTAGGCCAGAAAAAACATAGACACACTATTGTAGAAAAAATCAGAAATGACAAATGACGCAACTCAAATATGAATACAAGACAATCCTTGAAAAATAATTATAATACCTTACGGATATATAGTGGAAAAATTGTTTATGAACCTGAGCTTTCTATTGACCTTTCTCATTCTAAGCGCAACCCAGACCAAGCTCTGGGCGAATCCCACATTTAGTGATTCCCTTAGCCCAAAAGATAAGAAAGAGTTAGAATATTTACTGGGTCCTGAGTTTATCAAGAAAACACTCTATTACGAACTTTCCCGAGATGCCCGCAAGCGTTCTCAATTGATGACTCAGGTCTTTCTTAAAGAAACGGCCCACACTGAGCAAATAAAAAGAGAAGAATTTATTAAAAATAATCCTTGGAAAAAGTGGGAGAAAATGGAAAATTACAACGCCCTACAAAGATGGCTCCATCACGTCTCCCCTATCCTCATAGAGAAACCAAGCACAAAGGACAAACCATGATCCCTGAACTTAAAGACTGTGTCCTCGATCACATTGCTATTGCCGTTAATAATATTGATGAGAGCATCAAAATCTACGAAGACCTCGGTCTTCACTTCTCTCCAGAAAGAGAAGTTGTAAAAGAGCAGGCCGTAACCACGGCCTTCGCCCACGTAGATACCAATGCTCATATTGAGCTTCTTGAACCTTATGGAGAATCCGGCCCAATCCACAAATACTTGGAAAAGAAAGGTCCTGGTATTCACCATATTTGCTTTAAAGTCACTGATGTTGAGAAAACCTGTCGCGACTTGAAGGAAAAAGGATATATCTTGCTCAATGAAAATCCTGTGAATGGGGCCAATAACTGTTTAGTTAATTTCATTCACCCTAAGAGTACCGGTGGTGTTCTCATTGAAGTTTCTCAACCTCAATAAGTTTATAATAAAGAAGTAGAAGGATTTACTTATGTATAACCAATTGCCAAAAATGGGGCGCATTAACCTGATTATTGTGTGCACCACCTTAACGATGTTTGTGGCCTCGGCCGTTCTTTCCAAAATGGGTGCCTCCATGGCCGCACTTTTTGGATTAAGTAGTGTCGGTCTTTTGTCTGGGAAAATTTGGACTCTCGTCACCTATGCCCTAATCCCCCATGGCCTTATGTCGGCCATTTTCGATGCCCTTATTTTTTGGTTTATCGGCAGTGAGCTTGAAAGTATCTGGGGTCCACGAAAGTATGCCTTCTTTCTTGGTACCACGGTCTTAGGAGCGGGAATTATTTTTGTTCTCATTGGTTTACTCTTTTTTGGAAGTTCGCAACTGGCCAGCTACCCTTTGACAGGACCAGGTGGAGCTGCTGCTGCCATGTGTGTGGTCTATGGCGTGCTCTTCCCTGAGCGCACCATGTACTTCTTCTTCTTTCCCCTCCAGGCCAAGTGGTTTGTTGCTATTTTAGTGGGAATGAGCCTCTACCAAGGCATCTTCTCCCCTGGAGGACTTTTGGCCTGGGCCCAGCTGGGAGCGATGGCCTCGGGAGTTCTGTGGATGGTGGCCGTCACTCGCTATAAGTTTTTCACATCAAATACCAACTCAGCCCACGTGCCTCACTTGGGTAAGAAGAGAAAAAAAGTTAGTAAAAATAGTCACTTACATATTGTCGAAGATCCTTCAGACTACCAAGATGACGAAGACGACAACTCGACGCCACCCACTTATCACTAGAGGGCACTCAGGAGTAGACAACTCTTGATAAAGAGTGTTATTTTAGGCGCTTAAACATATATTTTAATAAAAAAGGTGAACTTATGCGTTTGGCCCGTGCTTTAGATGATAAGAAATTTGATGTAAGACTTCGTGACAAGCTAATTGCTGACAAGAAACTTGCTTACGATGAAGTAGAAAGCTACATCACAAATCTTTCTGATGATACTGCAATTGCAACAACTACTGATGATGCTGCAAAAAGAGGTATTGAAGGAAGCTCTGAGAATAACTAATTCTCAAACTAAAATTTTAAATTTCTTAAACCTTATCTCTCTGGCCGCAAAATCTTAGAATGATCGCAAGCCTAAAGAAGATAAGGTTTTTTTATACATAAATTGAGGATCGGCCTATGAATCAAAACCCAGAGCATACTCCCGAATCAACAGGAAAGGCCTTTGAGCTTTCAAGCTACCTCAATGCCCGCGAAAAAGCGTGGCACCTACTCTATCAAATTCAAAATTTCATTGAAGAAAATTATCAAGACCTCAGCGAAGAAGATATTCACGTTAAAATCAAAGAAGTTTTTGGTCCCGAAGTAAAGTTTTGGCACCCTCATAAAGTTCGCTTTGCAGAGAACACCCGCTGCAGTTTTCGCGATCAATCCAAAGAAGATGTCTCCCTCTTTGAAGGAGATAAATACTTTATCGATATTGGCCCCATCCTCAATCAACACGAGGCCGATGTAGGACAAACTTATTGCATTGGGAATAAGACCTTCCAAAACCCGGCCCAAGTTCTCTACAATCAACTTGAAGAAATTTGGAAGAAAGATGCACTTACCGGAGAGGCCCTCTACGAGAAGGCCAGTGAGTTGGCCCATGAAATGGGATGCGAGCTCAATGAAAAGATGCAAGGCCATCGTCTTGGCGACTTTCCTCATGCCCTCTTTCACCGTGGTGGACTCAATGAATTTGAAGCAATTCCCCAAGAGATGCTTTGGGTACTCGAAATTCATCTCCTTGATCTAGAAAGTAATGAAGGTTACTTCTTTGAAGATATACTCGGAGCTCCTGTACTCGACATATTACGATGAGCCTCTACTTTTTCAAAAACGAAGAAGAGAAAAATCAATTCACAAAAGAGATAAACCGCTCCTCCGAGTGGTGAGTAAATCAATCCCCAAATACTTTTAAGGCTACCCGTCAACAAGAAGAGCAGCCCCTCAGGAATAAAAGGGATGAGGCCGGTGAGGATCACAATTAAGGCCGTGGATTTCAAATCTTCATGAGCGAACTCACGGGCCAGAGTAAAAGTTGTACCCGAGTAATCGGGATAGAGAATAGAGATCATAGGGGCCAAATAGAAGACAATTCCACAGTAAATACCGGGAAGAACCAAAAGGGCCAATCCGATTACAAAGCTCAACGTCCAAAGAATAGACTGTAGAATATAGCCCGGTAGCAAGAGGATCGACTCCCCCATTACTTTAATAAAGGGCACCTCTCTTTTCAGTGTCTGGCAATTGGCCATATGAAAGAAGAAAACGGAGCTCCATAAAAAGAAGAACTGAAAGCCTATTTCAACAAAGCGCGGGTCATTACCGCTTAGGGCAATTTGATCCTGAATAGAGAAATTAATAAAATCTTGCACAAAGAGAAAAACCACAAAGGAGATAAATGTTCCTTTATGATTCTTTATATAGGAAAGCGCACGCTCAGAATTTAATTTAAATAAATGAAGTGCACTTTCTTGTGGCATGAGTTCCCCTGACTAGAATATTTCAAATGTTCTTTTTTCGTGATTTTTTCTCACTCTTGGAAGCTTGAAGACACGATTATGAAAAGAGATATAAACTCCGGGCTCTAAAAGCTTGGCCGCTAAGAGGGCCTCCGTCAGATTCTGACTGGCATCAGAATCTTCAAACCCCATAGGCTTCATCGCTCCCGTAAAGACAATTGGAGCCTGCAATTCATTGCTCTCTTTTAGATTATCAAAAACAACTTTTGCTGTCTTGGCCATTGTATCTGTGCCATGAAGAATAATCATCGGAAGTTTTTTATAGAGATGACCTTCAATGGTTTTATAAATCATCGTGCGATCATAGTCCGTCATATGCAAACTATCTTTCGCCATCAATGAAAAAATCGTCAGCTTCGTATAAGGGAGTCTAAGTTTCGAGAGAATTCTTTGGCGAATAGAACTTTCGCGATTGGCCAAAGAGCCGTCGAACTCATCATATGTTTTTTCAATCGTTCCCCCTGTGGTCATAACAATGATCTCAGAGAAACCGGGAAGAAGCTCAGAACCTTCTTGCTGCATAATGCTACCTACTGGAAATGGGGTAAATTTACGTAGTAATTGCCTATATTTATCATGCTCCTCAGCAAAATAATATTAAATTTTCCATGTTTTTAGGGTTGATTTTTTTTCAAAGCATCCCATCTTATGGGAGTATTTGTCGCAATATAATAAGTATTTAAGGAGAAATAACCATGACGACTGCCACGACTAGTGAAAGAAAAGGAACCATTTCCGTTCAGACTGGGGATATCTTTCCCATCATCAAAAAATGGCTCTACTCTGAGCATGATATCTTCCTACGCGAGCTAGTAAGTAACTCCACCGATGCCATCACCAAGAGGGCAACCCTAGGCCGTACAGAAAATGTTGAAATCCCTGAAGGCCATATTAAAGTAACCGTAAATAAAGACGCTAAGACCGTGACAATTGAAGATAATGGCCTCGGAATGACTGACAAAGAAGTGGAGAAGTATATCGCTCAGTTGGCCTTTTCTGGAGCAGAAGAATTCGTCAATAAGATGAAAGATGCCGGTGAAACGGCCGATATTATCGGAAAGTTTGGACTTGGATTCTACTCGGCATTTATGGTTGCCGATAAAGTTGAAGTCGAATCCCTTTCATGGAAAGAAGGAAGTAAGCCCACCAAGTGGACCTGTGAAGGCGATGTTGACTACACCTTTTCTGAATCAACTAAAGATACAGTGGGTACGGCCATTACTCTTCACATCAATGAAGAGTCCAATGAATTCCTTGGTGTATTCAAAGTTCTCGATATCCTAAGAAAATATTGTGACTTCATGCCCTATCAAATTGAAGTGGTAGATGCTGAAATCAGAAAGAATGACAAAGATGAAGAAGAAGGTCCAAAATCATACCCCGTAAATGAAACGACTCCCCTATGGAAGAGAGATCCTAGTGAATTAAAAGATGAAGATTATCTCGCTTTCTATAAGAAACTCTACCCCATGGATCAAGAGCCCCTTTTTTGGCT
>JBFHGF010000176.1:0-6869 GCA_041583335.1 Bacteriovoracaceae bacterium | reverse complement strand
GTTTATAAATATGACTGATGTAAATACGAACTTAGTTACGAACTTAGATACAAAGACCGGGATGTTTAAAGCAACCCGTGACGACAGGAATATCATTCACGTTACCCTCAATCGTCCCGAAATTCACAATGCCTTTGGCGACGAACTTATTGTCAAAATGACGGAATTTTTCCTAGAGATCGCCAAAGACGAAAAGGTAAGGCTTCTCACCCTTACTGGCGAAGGGAAGTCTTTCTGTGCCGGTGCTGATCTTAACTGGATGAAGAGCATGAAGGACTATTCGGCCGAAGAGAATTATCGTGACTCCGTTGCGCTTTCAAAGCTTTTTGAATCCCTTAATGATCTTCCTTTTCCAACACTGGCCATCGTCAATGGTGCCTGCCTTGGTGGGGGAACTGGTCTTGTTAGTGCATGTGATTACGTATTGGCCTCTTCGGAAGCGAAGTTTGGTTTTACCGAGGTGGGCCTTGGTTTAGTTCCCGCTGTGATCTCACCGTTTGTCATGGGAAAAATTGGAGAGGGCTTTGCTCGCGCCTACTTTCTAAGTGGTGAGCGCTTTGATGCTTTTGAAGCTCAACGCATGAATCTTGTGCAAAAGGTAGTAAAGCCCGATGATCTTGAAGATGCTCGTGCCAAACAAATTAAGCGCTTCTTAAGTGCCGGCCCCGCTGCTGCTCGTGAGGCCAAACAGTTGATCACTGGTGTGATGAGAAGAACACCAGAGGGACGTGAGGCCGTGAGGGATTTCACATGTAAAACGATTTCCCGTGTACGTATTGGTGATGAAGGTCAAGAGGGTATGGCCGCTTTATTAGAAAAGAGAAAACCTAATTGGATCGAGTAAATTATATGAAGATGAAAAAGTTTAAACGTATTCTTGTTGCTAACCGTGGAGAAATCGCCATTCGCGTGATGAAGACTTGTCGTGAGATGGGGATTGAATCCGTTTGCCTCTACACAGATGAGGAAAGAGAATTGCCCCATGCCAGCTATGGAGATATCTCCGTTGCTCTTGGTTCAGGAGCTCTTGCGGATACTTACTTGAATATCGAAAAGTTGGTCAAGATATGTCAGGATTATAAAGTCGATGCGGTTCACCCTGGTTATGGACTCCTTAGTGAGAGGGCCGCCTTTGCTAATGCTTTGGAAAAAGCGGGTATTACCCTTATTGGACCTCCGGCCACGGCCATGGAGGCGATGGGAGATAAGAAGCGCTCCAAACAAATTTGCGAAGAAGCGGGAATACCCCTTGTGCCCGGTTACCACGGTGAAAACCAAGAAGCAGATTTTCTCTTTGAACAGGCCAAGAAAATTGGGTTACCCGTATTGATTAAGGCCTCTGCCGGTGGTGGTGGTAAAGGGATGAGAATCGTTGAAAAAGAAGCTGACTTCCTCGACGCTCTTGCTGCGGCCAAGAGAGAGGGCATGAATGCTTTTGGTGATGATATTGTTCTCATTGAAAAGTTTATCGTTAACCCTCGCCACATCGAAGTGCAAGTGATGAGTGACCAGCACGGCAACCACTTCCACTTCTTTGAAAGAGAGTGTTCGATTCAACGCCGCTATCAGAAAATTGTAGAAGAAAGTCCCGCCCCTGGGATGGAGGATGATTTGCGCCAAGCTATTTGTAGGGTGGCCACGAAGATTTCAAAGTCCATCGACTATGTGGGAGCCGGAACCGTTGAGTTTATCCTCGATGAAGATGGAAGTTTTTATTTTCTTGAAATGAATACACGACTTCAAGTAGAGCATCCGGTTACTGAGATGGTTACCGGAGCCGATTTGGTGCGCTTACAAGTCGAAGTGGCCCAAGGTGCCAAACTCAATTTCAAACAAGAGGAGATTGAGCAAAGAGGACACTCTATCGAAGTGAGAATCTATGCGGAAGATCCCGATAATGATTTTATGCCTTCTATTGGCAAGCTTCTCTTTGTTGGAGAATCTCACCTCAATCAAGTGAGACTGGATACGGGCTATCGCAATGGTAATGATGTCACTGTGAGTTTTGATCCCATGTTGGCCAAGCTTATTGTCCATGCTGAAAATCGTGATCATGCTATTGATAAAATGCTTCAGGCCCTAAAGGATTACCCCTTTCTGGGGTTGACGACAAATCGTGATTACCTGTCTCGTATCCTTAAGTCGGAGCCTTATAAAGTAGGACCGACCTATACCCATTTTGTTAAAACATATAAAGATATCCTAGGACCAGCGGAACTTACGGATCTAGACAAGGCCCAAATCCTCGCGGCCTATCAACTTTCTAATTCCAGCGCCAAAAGTCCCGCCAGCGGGGCTGAAGCTCCCAGCGAAGGTCCGTGGAGTACATTATCAGGATTAAGGAATACTTAAGGAAAGCATATGAAAAAGAAATTACTACTCAATGGAATCCAAGAAGAGTTTCTCTTTGAAAGGAAGGGAAGCAGTGAAATTGAGCTTAAGTTTAATGAGGTAGAGCTGCAAGGAAGACAGGTTCTTCCCGGAAGTAGTGACCAATTTGATGTGATCAATTTAGGGGGACAAAACCTAAGGGTTAAACGAGTTGGTGATTATATAACGATTAATGGCAAGAACTACAAAGTGGAGAGTGCTTTGGCCGCTCTTTCTAAAAAGTCTGGAGGCGACGGAAATATGATGTCTCCTATGCCAGGAAAAATCTTAAAAGTTATGGTCAATGTCGGTGATGAAGTAGAAGAGGGACAAGGTCTACTGGTCATGGAGGCCATGAAGATGGAACATACCATTAAGGCCGCTCACCCAGGAGTAGTAAGTGCTATCCACTATCAAGAAGGGCAATTGGTGGATGGTGGCGTCGATCTCTTAGATCTCGACGTGGCCGAGTAGGCCCTAGGCAAAGAAGGATGTAAAGTAGGGAAGTATGGACTTAGATCAATTACCAAAGAAAGTCAGAGTGGTTGAAGTGGGGGCAAGAGATGGTCTTCAAAATGAAAAGACCACCATTGACACGAAAACTAAAATTGAATTTATCAAAAAATTAAGTGAGGCCGGTCATCAATCTATCGAAGTCACTAGTTTTGTCAGACCAGATCGCATCCCTCAGATGGCCGATGCGGCGGAGATCTTTCCACGCATCAAGGAACTCTTGGGTGATGAGAAGGAGCTGATCTGCTTAGTTCCTAATCTGAAAGGACTAGAAGTTGCCGAGTCTCTTGGCGTTAAGAATGTGGCCGTATTCACGGCCACCAGTGATACTTTCAATATGAAAAATATCAATTCTACCGTTTCACGCAGTTTTGATCGCATTGGGCCTGTCATCGATAAGGCCCTCTCTCTTAATATGACCGTGCGTGGCTATGTTTCCACTGCTTTTGGCTGTCCTTACGAAGGTGCCATTGATCCCGTTAGAGTGGGAGAAGTGGCCAAACGTTTGGATGAGATGGGCTGCCATGAAGTTTCTATTGGCGATACCATTGGCTCTGGGACTCCCTACGCCGTTCATAAAGTCCTCGATGAGGTCCTCAAAAATATATCACTAGAGAAGGTCGCCCTTCACTTTCACGATACTCGTGGCATGGCCGTGGCCAATACCGTGGCCGGACTTGAACGAGGCATCACCAATTATGACTCTTCTGCCGGCGGTTTGGGGGGATGCCCCTATGCTATTGGGGCCACAGGGAATGTGGCGACGGAAGATTTGCTCTATCTCTTCCACTCCCTAGGGATTGACTGCGGTGTTGATTTGGATAAACAATGTTGTGCATCGACATTTATGTTAGATCAACTGGGCAGAGGAACGACTTCAAAATTTCTTCAGGCCTTGATTGCGGGCAAGATGAATATTTATATGCCTTCTCCAACTGATTATAGGTAGCTTATGAAAACGAGAATGAAGCTTATTGTATTGGCCGTGGTCTTCTCCCTCTATCCCTCTACTTTTGCTGGAGATTACGTTCCTTTGGATATTGAAGATGGAATGTGGGAAGTGAAGTTTAATTTTGAAAATATGCTCTCTGCCCAGCAAAAGGCTCAGATGAAGCAGGCCTTGGCGCGCTTGGAAGAGATGAAGAAGCAAAATCCCGCCATGGCCGCTCAATTATCACAAATGACGAAGTCGATGGGTGTAAGTGAAAACACAGTGACGAGGAAGAATTGCCTCAATCGAAATGATATGCGCGCCGAGATGGATAAGATGCTTAATCGTGAAAGTTCTTCTGAATCTAAGTGCCAGGGTAAGGTTCTTAAATCCACTGCTAAGATGATTGAAGGGAAGTCGATTTGTGGGGATAAAACCCACCACTACAAAATCAAAGTTCAAGATAAGAAACATATGAGCTCAGTCATTACCACTTCTGAAGGAAAGACGATGACAAGTACCTTCAAATGGCTCTCGTCAAAATGTTCCAAAGAGAGTCTCGGCCAGTAAGATTATTATTGATAAGGTCATTAAACAAAGAGGAGACTATGGAAAATCTGGATCACTTACAAGTAGAGCTTGAGCAACATATCTTGACGATCACTCTTAATCGTCCAGAGGCCTCCAATGCTTTTCATATCCCAATGATTGAGGAGTTGGTTTCGACGCTTGATCAAGCGGATCAAAACCCCGATGTTCGTGTGATTATCATTACTGGTGCCGGGAAACATTTCTGTGCCGGAGGCGATATCAAGGCGATGGCCGAAAAGAAGGAAATGTTTGCGGGAGAATCGGATGAATTACGCCGGCGCTATCAGCACGGTATTCAAAAGATTCCCCAAATGATGGAAAAACTGCAAAAACCTGTGATTGCTGCCGTAAACGGAGCGGCCATTGGCGCGGGTTGTGACTTTGCTGCCATGGCCGATATTCGAGTTGGTTGTGAGTTTACCAAAATGGGCGAAACCTTTTCCAAACTGGCCTTAGTTCCGGGAGATGGGGGAACCTATTTCTTACCCCGTGTCGTGGGTTACACAAAGGCGATGGAGATGTTTCTTACGGGTAAGATCTATAGTGCCTATGAGTGTGAAGGTATGGGGCTACTTAATGAAGTTGTCGATGCCGACCAGTTGATGAATACGGCCAAACGCTGGGCCCATAATATCGCAGCGAACTCACCTGTGGCGATCCAAATGACAAAGAAGGCCTTGAGAATCTCTTATCTCAAAGATCTGCAAACTTCCCTTGATTTGCTTTCGGCCTACCAGGGCATCACCCAAAGAACCGCCGATCATTTTGAGGCCCTTGATGCTTTCAATGAAAAGCGCCCTGCTAAATTTCGGGGAAAGTAGCTCTAGCATCTCCCTTGAGTGTGAGTTGACAATCGACTTCTTGCTCAGAGACAATTAAATAAATCCAAGGACATAGGACTTTTGTTAGACTTAGGGAGCTTTTTTGGGAAAGGGATTTCCAAGACGCATTTTTCTACTCTTATTTGTCGTGCTCGGCCTAGCGCCAACGACAAGCTGCACTCATATCCGCTATGAATCTGAGGGTTTTATTCCCCTCTATCTCACCACACAGGTCAACCATCGCCATCAGGCCGAAGTCAATGGAGTTAAGGAATTCTACCTGTGGGGACGCATTCATCCCGATGATTATGTCTATATTGATGATGAGTTCTATAATGAAGGTTTCTTGAGTGTAGGTAATATTTCAGTTCAACAGTATCAAAGCGTTGGTCAATTCTTTGCGGCCTTCTTTAGTTTGGGCTTTTATATCCCCATAAGTTATCGCATTACAGGGAAGGGGGCCAAAGAAGGTGATTAAAATATTTTCCCAAATGGCCTTATTTTTAACCCTCCTTTGCTGCGCCAGTTGTGCCGGAAACCTACGTGTTTCCCTAAAGGAGTGTGAGATTTCTCAGGCCCAGTTTGCCGATATAACGGGCAATTCCAATGGAGAGTTTAAACCGGATCGTACCTTTACTACCAAGCTATGGTCCACTGGAATAGGCCCTGATTCGGTTACTGATGTGGTGCTCAAAGATGTTCTTAGTGAACAGGGAGTGAGCTGCGTAAGTGTCAAATATCTTCGCTATACCATAGGACAATCTTTCTGGGATCAGATCTTTAGTGTGATCCCCTTTGTGCAAAGGTCGAGCCTTAAAGTAGAAGTGGTGAAGACAGATGATGCTGTAGGATTTTAATTTTTTTTTAGTCAAGGATGACTGACTGCCCATGGATGAGGCATTCCTAACTCAGAATGAGTGCCCCGGGGCCACGAGGGCCCCTTCTTATATTTTGTTATATTTTGATTGGAATGGAGAATGATTATGAATAGCTTAACGATTGGATTGACGGCCATTGGTCTCATTGTGTTCTACCTCATTTTTGCTTATAACGGCTTCGTTAAGCTTAAGGTTCTCTGTGAAAACGCTTGGGCCGATATCGATGTCCATTTAAAGAAACGTCATGACCTTATTCCCAATCTGGTAAATACCGTTAAGGGTTATGCTTCCCACGAATCAGAAACTCTCGAGAATATCATTCAAGCGAGAAATCAGGCGGTAAATTCTAAGGGAATGCAGGAGCAAGTGGCCGCAGAGAATATGATCTCCCAGATGATCCCTAAAATCTTTGCCCTTTCGGAAGCCTATCCTGACCTCAAGGCCGATGCTAATTTTAGACAATTATCTGATACTCTTACCTCTATTGAAAACGACCTCTCCCAGGCCCGTCGCTATTACAATGCTGTGGTGAGGGACTTTTCTCAAAAGACCATGAGTTTTCCCAGCAATTTGGTGGCCAAGCAATTTGGGTTTAATGCTCCTGACTTCTTTGAGGCGGCCGAACAAGAAAAGGCCACCCCTAAAGTGGAGTTCTAGGTGAAAGGAGAAAAACGTTTTCTTTCTTTTCCTATGTTCTTATTTTCATTTGTGCTCACATGGCAATCGGTGTGGGCCTCTTCTTTTGAAGCGAAAGACGGATACTGG
>JBFHGF010000175.1:0-6886 GCA_041583335.1 Bacteriovoracaceae bacterium | reverse complement strand
GTCCCGACTTTATCGTCGAGGAAGGGGATATCGTGCTCTATATTGGTAATGAAGAGCAAGAAAAGAAGCTGCGTGAGCGCTTCGCCTAATCCACCACATTTTTTAGGCAAATTCTAAAATTGAAAACTCTGCTAACTTATTGAAATGAAGCTTGCTGGACAGGTTTCATATCCCATCTAAAATAGGGGGTACTCTAGTCTCTAGATAGTATTTGTTTAAATTTTGTTTACGATATTTCTGACCCCGTACCCAGGAACCTTCATGAGAGAGTATAAAATTCTAACTCGTACCATTTATTTGATTTCCTTTCTTTTGATTACTGAGCCAATTATGAAGATTGTGACATTCAAACTCCACTCGGGGCTGCCATGGGATGTGGTGTGGAGTAATATCATTGAAAATGGACATACCTTCTCTCGCTTCTTTCTCTTTTGGGTTCTCTCTCCCTTGGCCGGTGTTTTTCTTCTTACCTTTTCTACGGCCGCTTACATTTACTACTTCATGTTAAGCTCGCTCAGAATATATCTGCTATTAACCTTTACTCCTTATTCTTGGCCTTATTTCTCCGCTTATCCTCACGCAACGGCCATAGTCTTTGAGGTGGTCAATACTATACTCCTTTGCTACCTCTTCTATCCCTATTTCCAAAGGTTCTTCTTAAGTCGTTACTTGCGAAAATTTTTTGATGCACGCGGAAGAATGGAGTGCAATCAAAATGCTTTTCTCTATTTAGAAAATGCCCTAGAGCCTATTAAGTGCAAGATGGTTAATATCAGTAGTGGAGGTGCTCGCATTGAACACTCTTTAAGTCATGAGTTTAAAGGGGGGAAAATTCTCTTTAAAGATTATGAAGGTCATCCTCTATGTTTTGATTTTAAAGTGGCCTCACGCACTCCTGATGGCCAAGTGATGACGATGGGAATTGAGTTTCAAGACCTCTCTCCTCGCGATAAAATCTTTCTTCGTTCCTGTATTTTCGAAGAAAAGGAAATTGAGAAAATACCCCTAAGCTAGCTGAGAGCGTAAGGCCTGTATAAGGGATTTTATTTGTATCTCTATGGAATTGTCCTATACTTAGGGCATGAAAGCTCAATATGAAAATCAAAGTTTGTATGAAATTGTGATTATTGGTGCCGGACCTGCTGGCATCTCCTTGGCCGTAGAAGCAAGAGAAAGGGGAATTGCTCCCCATCAACTTACTCTCTTGGAAAAAGCCCCTGAGCATTCGTGGTCTATTCGGAAATTTTACCCCGACGAGAAATTGGTTACGGCAAATTACAAAGGCAAAGATGTTTCCTGTGAAGGGAACCTCTGTTTAATGGACTCTTCCAAAGATGAAACCCTTAATTATTTGGATCGGGCCATTGAAGAAAATGCACTTGATGTACGCTATAACCATAGTGCTGATGAAATTAAAAAACTCGCCAATGGTCAATACGTTGTCTGCTCGGGACAAGAGTGTTTTGTCACCAAGACCGTGGCGATTGCTATTGGTGTTATGGGGCGACCTAATCGTCCGAGTTATAAAATTCCCCATGAGATAAGTAAGCAAGTCTACTTTGATATTGCAAGCAATGACCTTAAAGGAAAATCGATTCTTGTGGTGGGGGGAGGTGATTCCGCTAGTGAGTATGCTCAGTATTTGGTGCAAAGAGGTAATCAGGTGGCGCTAAGTTATCGACGCGAACACTTCTCACGCATGAATACCATTAATGAGAAGACCCTCTATTCTTTGAATGAGCAAGAGCGCTGTGAGCTTTTGCTGGGGACCGATATTGAATCATTGGAGAAGAGCGGTAATCAAATTAAAGTTCACTTTAAAGATCAAAGTGAGCTTAGGTACGATGCTATCGTATATGCATTAGGGGGAACGACCCCCAAGAATTTTCTTGATGCCATTGGAATCAAAATGACAAAAGAGGGTCCAGAAGTCACCAACTTCTTTGAATCTGAAGAAAGGGAGGGAGTCTTTCTTCTTGGTGACCTTAGCGCCAAAGAAGGGGGAAGCATTAATGTGGCCTTTAATCATTCACACCAAGCGATGAAAGAGCTTTGTTCTATGTATTTAGACTGTGCTATTACTTCTTCACCTGCCAAAGAGAATCAATAAAGTAGCCTTTCTCATCTTTAAAATTTTCGAGAATTTCAAAGCCGGTACTGGAACTTAGATCTTCAATATCTGCTGGTAGGTACTTATATGAGTACTCCATGTGAATGGGCTCCCAAGGCGCAAATTCAAAGTCTTTACCTAGTTCCTCAATATGAACCGTGTGTTTTACCTCACTGATGAGGTAACTTTCCATCGCTCCCGTTTGGATATTGTAGAGACCTTGGTGTTGGAAGTTTTTGCGATCAAAGTTTCCACCGAGAGTTTGATTAATACGATCGAGAACATTGAAATTAAATTCTTTAGTGATTCCTTTTTTGTCATTGTAAGCATCATAGAGCACATCGAGATCTTTTTTGAGGTCAAAGCCAATGAGCACGAGGTCACCATCATTTAGGGAGTGCCACAAGTGTCTAAGGAATCGCAGAGCAGTTGGCCGATTGAAGTTTCCAATATTAGAGCCCAAGAAGAGCACGAGGTTTCGGTCTGCAACGTTTTCAGTCAACCAGGTGAGGCCTTGAAAGTATTCGGCAACCAGTCCTTGAATATCAAAGGTGAGTTCCTTGAATTCTTTTTCTAGATTTTTGAGAAGAGATTCAACAGCGGCCTTGGAGATATCAAGAGGAACAAATTTTAAAGACTTCTTTTGTTTTAGGATGGATTGCAAAAGCAGGATCGTTTTTGCTCCATCGCCGCAACCAAGTTCGACTAGATTCAGGCGATCACCCTTGAGGTGGGAGATGATTTTATCACCTTGGCGCTCGAGGATTTCCGCTTCACAACGGGTCGGATAGTATTCTTCTAGGTTCATAATTTGGCGAAAGAGGGCGCTACCTTTGTCATCATAGAATAAGCGCGAAGGTAAGCTCTTGGGTCGTGCAGAGAGTCCTTCTAGTACTGAGAGGGCAAGCTCATGGGTTGGGTGATCGACAGCATCGTGGGAGAGGATTTGAATATCTTTGCTGGCCATGGTGCACTCCTTGTAGGGTAAGGGCTAAATCAGAATTGAGATGGGCCCATGTAAACATATTGCCATCATTTCTTCTAGAACTTCACCTTCACCAAGCGGAGAAACTCTATAAATGCAATATAATTAGACACTTACAAAGTGTCAGAATTTTAGCAGGCCCTGTAATTTTGATCGGATAAGCCCCTGAAAACCAAAAGATTCAGTATTCTACTTGATATGAGTATGAATATAGAGACTGAGCGCTCAAGTGCGATTCAAAGCACCAGCGATCAGGACAAAACCCAATATTTAAAAACAACCCTGACGAAGTCTCAAGCTGATAAAGAGACGACACCAGGAGCTTTGTCGATTTTTCAATTTGATGACTATAGCGATTTCTTAAATTCCTACGTGAATCTCTTTGGTAAATATACCCATGGTCCCTATAACCTTTCTAATTGGTCTAAGCGCCTAGGTTATAAATCACCCAGCTCCCTTACGATGGTCCTCAACAAGCAGAGGATTCCTCCGGTGCGAATGGTGCATCGTTTGGCCGAGGATTTTAAGTTAACTGCATCTGAAACGAAGTACTTTGTTCTTTTGGTTGAAATTGAGAAACTAAAGAGTAAGGGCAAGGACTTTACCGCTCAGTTGCGTGAAGCCCACAGTATTTCTAAGAAGAAGAAATATCAGAAAATTGATCTCGAACAATTTTCTATCGTTAGCGACTGGTACTGTTTCGTGATTAAGCGTCTTGTGACGTGCAAGAATTATATTCAAGATATCGATTGGATTCATCGCGTCCTTCGCAAGAAAGTGTCTAAGCCGCAAATAAAAGATGCCCTCGATCGTCTGCAGTCGGTTGGCCTTATTGAAGAAGTTGATGGACGCTTCATTGATCCCAAGAAGAAATTGCATACGGGTGATCAAATCGCCACCGCCGCTATTAAGAACCACCATCGAGGAATGATCGGTCAGGCCCTTGAAGCACTCGAAGAACAGAATGTGGACAATCGTATTTTTCAAGGTCTAACTCTTAATATGAATAAGAGCGAAAACTTACAGGATGCCTTTGAAGATATCCGCGAATTTATCACTGAATTTAATGCGAAATATTCTAACGAGTCCAATAGCGACAGCGTATATCAACTCAATATTCAACTCTTTGAGCATACTAAGGATATAGAACAATGAATAAATTGAAAGTCATCTTCTATTCACTCATCCTCATAGCAAGTATGGGGTCTCTTTCCTATGCTGATTCTAATGAAGTGACCTTAAATCGTTATATGAACTCGGAGAGTAGTTCTTTTCGAGTGCGCAGATATGATGGCCTCTTTATGCCAAAGGTTGAATACCAAGATTTTCAAGAAGCTTTGAAAGATAAGAATATCATTTTGGAAGATCTTGAAATCGAAGAGCGTAACATCGATTTTGATCAAGATATCAATGGCAGTGGTATTAATCGTGAATTTGGTGGAGATGTTGTTGGAAATGGGGGAGGGAGCCTTGAGCATTTTGCTTACTATTTCTTCTACAATATTCCTTCATTAATTGAGTCTTCATTGGCCCAGACCCTAATTTACTTTGATGAGAAAGAACGTCTTATTCTTCAGGGGATTCGTCTTGCCTTTGAGGAGATGGATAAAGAGGATAAATTTATCTTTGCGAGAGGGGATCAATACGAGTCATTCTTTTTTAACGAAGAAATTGACCGTGCTCCACGTATGGCGAAGACAGGTTTTGATATCAACTATCCGATCTATATCAATATTGATCGTGCCTATGAAATGGTTGATCAAGACCCAAGGCTTTGGATCGGGCTATTGATTCACGAGCTGGGCCATCAAATTGGATTTGCCGATCACACTTTTCTCGACCAATTGGGTAATAAAGTGATTGCAGCGACAACATTTAATACTCAAAGTATTTCGGTACATATTCCTGATGGAAGAGAGTTAAAATTGATCGTTCAAAATTACGCTCACAAGAACTCGATTAGTGAACTCTATATGACCATGGGGCATACGATTATGTCTGTACAAGATTGGAAGTCGAAGAATTTCTTGGAGTACTCATGTGGTAGTCGACTTTTTCACGATGCTCAAATTGAAAACCTACACTGGGAAACTCGTGGAAAGGTTATCACCCAAGGGTTATTTCGCGTGAAGGCCAAAGGGTGGATAATTGTGACTTGTAAAGATGCTCAAAATAATACAATTTCAAATTATACCCGTGATATTGAGATTACCATCAACTCCGGTGTCGGTTCCACTATGATCTCTGGAAATGTGGATATTTTGTAGGCACTGCAGATAAAAAAAGAGCTGACCTAGGCCAGCTCTTTATTATTTAAAAATTTCTACCAACTCACCATCTTCATACATTTCCATAATGATGTCGTTACCACCAATCAACTTACCTTTTACGTACAGTTGCGGGAAGGTTGGCCAGTTACTGTATTCTTTTAGACCTTGGCGAATATCCATGTCTTCTAGGATATTGAAGGTCTTGTAGCTTACATTTACTGCATTAAGTATGCTCACTACATTGGCACTGAAGCCACACATGGGCATATCCGGAGTACCTTTCATGAAAAGTAGAATTTCGCTAGAAGCAAGAAGAGATTTGATTCTCTCTTCTAGAGGGAGTGAGCGATCCGTTTCATTTACTGGAGTTCCTCCAGCTACAGGTACTTTTTCACTTCCAAGAATATTAAAGGGATTGTTGTCGTTGCTCATAAATTACTCCATTAGACCTTTGGCCTGGGCCTTTTCTTTTGTTAAGGTTTTCAACTGAACCGCATGGATTTCATTGGTTCCTAGTTTTTCTTTAAGGATATCCATAATCATCTGATGTTGATCGATAAGAATTTTTCCTTTGAAGGCATCGCTGATGATCAAAATAGAGAGGTGATCAGCGGTTCCTGTGAGGTCATGAATTTTCACGATGGCATCATCGAGATGTGATTTAATTAAATTTTCAACTGTGGTGAATTCTACCATTTTTTACTTTCCTTTATCCGTTATGGACAACAACAAAGAAGCTGGTGACAAAAGTGAGGATTCTTAGGGTCACTGTTGTCCAACCCAATTTCTTGTGAAGAGGTCTAATTTTATTATCGCCTTCAAGAAACCTCTTACCAGTATAAAGCATTGCAAAATAAAAGAGAACCGTTAGTACGGCCAAAGAAACGTGGATATTGAGGATCATAGTGTTGTTAAGGGCCTTAGAGGCCTTGGCAATAGCACTTCGATTGAGTTCAATTTGCAGGACCAAGAGGATATCCCAGACAATGGCCGACAGCATGAATTTGACGTGAAGTTTCCTCTTTCTGCGCAGATAGACACCAATAAGAATCATCGACAAAATAAAAAAAGATTGAACTTGAAAAATAATGGCCGTGGTTTCGTTGGTCATAGGTGCCTTCATTATATGGTGCAAAATAAAATTTGATCTAAGGCCATTTTATAGGCGAAATAATAGATGTAGGCAATTGTTTATGGGCCATTCGGTCTAAATAATGGTGGCCCAGAGCTACTTTTCTTTATACATTTCTAGAACATTTCCCTGACGGGGATTGGGCATTGCGCATATGGATAGTGAATGAGCGAATCAAGTAACGAAAATAATCTAGGCAAATGGGCCGTCATCGATATTGAAACTACGGGAGTTGATCCTCTCTATGACGATATAATCGATGTGGGCTTTCTGCAATTTGAAGGAACAAAGCTGGTGCGCACCTATCGCTCCTTAGTGCGATGCGAGCAAACTCCTAGTTTCTTCATTCAAAAACTTACGGGCATCACTGAAAAAATGCTTCGCAAAGC
>JBFHGF010000174.1:0-6895 GCA_041583335.1 Bacteriovoracaceae bacterium | reverse complement strand
GAATAGGCCAATAAATCTGTGGTATTTAATTAATTTTCTTTTCACCCTAAAACTAAAAAAGGGGAGACTTTAAAAAAGCTCCCCCATCCAATATTGTTTATTCACTAGCAATTATTGTTGGATCAAACCTTCAGCAAGAAAGTTGATTCCAATATGAGTTGAGCCTGCTCCACAAAGAGCTTCTGCACTTTCAGAAGGGACCATGATCGTTGCTCTATGAGGACGTCCCCAGTAGAGGTAGTCATTGAACTCAAGTTGCCCATCAAGAATTTCTTTTCCAACAACACAGTCAGAGGCGCCATCTAAAGCATAGGCCTTAGAGTCAACAAGCTTAATGGTTGAAGCGGCATTATCAGCAAAGAGAAGAGCAGTGTAGCTACATACTGAACCACCTTCTACAAAGGTTGCCTTGATAAGACCATTATCAAGTGATCTATCTGTTTTAAGTGTTTCAAATTGAACATCGATCTCTGAGTGAAGTGCTGGAGCACCTACATCAGCACCATAAGCAGCACAAATATAACCATCGGCATTAGCAAGCCATCTCTCTCCAGGAAGAGTTAAGTCTTGTGCCTGAGTAAGCGTTGATAGGGCCATTAAAGCCCCTAAAATTGCTTTTTTCATCTTTGTAATCTCCATTATTAATAAACGTTATTATTGATAATTAATACTGTGGTTGTGTTTTCTCAACTAAAGTTTGGCGTGTCAAACCATTTTTACCTGATCCAAGACAGGAAAACTAGACATGATTAATATCAACAACTTACATGAGGCGTAAAAGGGTGAGAATTTTGATTAGAGAATAACTTAGTTCTCGAGTTCATAAAAAGGAGAACGCATATGTTTAGAAGAACAAAATTATTATCCCTATTAACTGGTTTACTTATCTCGGCTTCGGCCCTGGGAGCAGGTGGAGATATGATGGTAAGGATGAGGGCCATCAATATTATGCCCGATGAGAAAGGAACAACTGATGTCGCAAAAGGCTCCGTTCACCTCCAAAGTGAATCAGTTCCTGAAATTGATTTCACATACTTTATTACGGATTCAATTGCCCTAGAGCTCATAGCGGCCACTGCAACTCATACTGCTCGTGTCTACAACTCAAGCCTAGGGAACCTTGATCTAGGAGAGGTTTCACTGCTGCCTCCCACCCTCTTACTTCAATACCACCATGAGTTTGGAAAATTTAAGCCCTATATTGGAGCAGGTGTTAACTACACCTTCTTCTACGGTGAAGATCCAGGTCAATTTAAAGGTGTGAGCTATGACAATAGCTTTGGATGGGCCGTTCAAGTGGGAGCAGATTATGAGATTGGAGAAAAGGTTTATTTAAACTTTGATATTAAGAGAATCGCTCTTTCTACAGACGTAGTCGTTAACCATAATGGGACCATCGTTAAGTCAGATTTAGATATAAATCCCTATGTTGTCGGCCTAGGTGTGGGATATAGATTCTAAGAGAATTCTCTATTCTTCCTTGTAAGGGCCTCAAATAAGAGGCCCTTTTTTTTCTCAAGTTTGACCCTGATCATTAATAATTTTTATGGGAAAAGGCATAATGGAGACAACAGTGACTCTAGCAAGGAATAAGAGATGTCATCTATTAAAGGTATAATTTGTCCCCATTGTCAGGCCCTTAACCGTAGCTCTATTGATCAGCTAAAAAGCTCGAACGAAGCCCCAACCTGTGGAAAATGCTCAAAGCCCTTAACCGACTACAAAATGGCCCTGAGTATTAATGAAAACCAATTCGAAAAGCTGATGAAACATAGTGACCTGCCCGTTGTTGTTGATATCTATGCCGACTGGTGTGGTCCTTGCAAAATGTATGGCCCGATATTTGGGGAAGTCGCCCAACGCAATTGGGATCGCTTCAACTTTATCAAGCTGGATTCAGAGAAGAACCTCTTCTTTTCCTCTAAGTACCAAATCAGAGGAATTCCCACGACATTGATCTTTAAAAATGGACAGTTAATCAAAAATCAAAGTGGGCTCATGAATGCAGATCAACTACAATCATGGATAAATAATATTTGATCAAATCCTAAATACAACATAGAAAATAAAGTGAAGAGGATCGCATGAACTGGACCGGTAAAGTTGCAGAGTTTTTTGTAAAAAATGGAAAGCTAACCTTTCTCATACTTGTAAGTTTCTTTCTCTGGGGTGCCATAAGTTTCATGAGCATCACCAAGAAGTATAATCCCACCATTGTAGCTCCGGCATTTCAGGTTAGAGTGGATGCTCCAGGAGCTTCTCGAGAAGAAGTGCTCGAACAAGTGACCAAACCTCTAGAAAATGTCATTACCGATATCCCTGGAGTAGAAGATGTCTACTCCGTGACCGTTAGAGGAGGAGCTTCGATCCTCAACGTAAACTTCTATGTAGGAGAAGATCTCAACGCAGCTAAGATCTCACTCAATGATAGACTCCAATCAGATATGAACTTGGCCCCTCTTGGAATTTCACGGCCTAAAGTCATATCCGTTGACCCAGAAGAAGTTCCTGTCATCACCGCCCTACTCCATTCAAAAACCATGGACCCTGTTCAGCTGAGGAAGTTATCTTGGAAAGTTAGAGATCAACTCTCGCTAGTTGATGGAACAAGCCGCATCTCCGTTTACGGAGGTCGCAAAGAGGAAATGGCGATCCTACTCGATCAAAAGAAACTTGAGCAATACGGAATCTCTATTCAACATCTTGAGGATGCTCTCCAGCGAAATAACCTCTATCTCCCTTCAGGCTACTTCAAGGCCCAAACAGGCTATACCCCGATTGAAACGATAGGTCTGGTCTCTGAAGCAAAGGAAATAGAGCAAGTTGTCCTCGTCACTAATGATGCTATTAATATTAGACTCGGCGATGTTGCGACAATTAAAAAAGATATTCAAGAGGAGACCGAATATATTCGCCATAATGCTAAAGACATTTCAGGTAATGAAAGTACCGTAATGCTTTCAGTATCTAAGCTTAAAGGAAGAAATATTTCTGACGTTACCCAGGCCATCCATAAAAAGATTAAAGATATTAAATTGCCAAAAGATGTGGAATTAGATGTTATCGTCGACAGTGGTAAAACTGCTAATGATGAAATTAATGGACTGCTCACCAATCTACTTCAGTCCATAATTATCGTTATTGTCATTCTCTTTTTCTTTCTCAACCTAAAGGCTGCGCTCTTAGTGGCCATAGCAATCCCCTTAACTCTATTTTCTGTTTTTGGGGTTGCTCTCTTGGCCGATCAAAGCGTGAACCGCATCACCCTATTTGCCCTCATTCTCTCACTAGGAATGCTGGTAGATAATGCAACGGTAGTCATTGAAAATATCATGAGAACTATCGGTAATGTAAAAGAAGTGACTCAGCAGACTTTTATAGATGCCGTGAATGAGGTTGGTCCCGGTCTTTTCATGTCTACAGTAACCACTGTTTTGGCCTTCATCCCTATGGCCTTTATCTCTGGAATGATGGGTCCATATATGGGTCCCATTCCCTTCTTTGTACCAGCGGCCCTTATCTTGGCCCTCTTTATTAGTTACTCGATCAACCCTTGGATGGCATCTGTTTTGATTACAAAGAAGTCTACCCAGAGCGGTGATCAATCTCAGCAAAAGAATGTTAAGTTTATGATTTATTATAAGAACTTTCTTCATAAGCTTCTTCGTTCCACTAAAAATAAAGTTATCTTTCTCTCCGTCGTCATCGTAGCGCTCTTGATCTCTATAACCTTTCCGGCGTTTAAACTGATGAAATTCAGAATGCTCCCCAAGGCCAATGTCGATCAATTCTTTCTCTATGTTGATCTTCCCAATGGAAGCGCACTAGAGAAAACACTTGAAGTCTCTAAAAAACTAGAAGTACAACTTTTAACCCACAAAGAAATTACGATGGTGCAATCCTATGTTGGCACGCCTCCCATCACAGATTTTAATGGACTCTTTAAAGGCGCATCAGCTCGCTCAGGATTTCATCAGGCCACTTTGAGAGTGGGATTACTTGAAGACTTCGAAAGGGAGCTCTCCAGCGAAGAACTTGTCCTCAAGCTGAGGAAAGAGCTCTACAATATCCTTAATGATGACAATATCAAGTTGAAGCTGATTGAAGATCCGCCAGGGCCTCCCGTGCTCTCAACTCTTCTCATTCGCTTTCAAGGAGAAAATGAAGCACAAATCATCAAAGAAGCTCAGGCCTACCTTCCCAAGCTTAAGAAGATAGATGAAGTCGTTGATATTGATATATCAGCGAAACAAGACTCTGAGACGGTTAGGGTCATCGTTGATCATTTTGAAGCTAGTAAAGCAAAAATTGCACCGGCCCAAATCGTATCGACCCTTAATACTTACTACTCAGGAAAAGTCGTTGGAGTATTTCACAATTCAGAAAATGTTGAACAAGAAGTGATTCGCCTCAAGTTTCCAAGAAAAGATCGTATAAACCTAGAAGATCTGAATAAGATTACACTCCGCAATCCACTTCGAATCTCTGTTCCTCTATCCAAATTGGTGAAGATTGAAACAGGACCCACTCAACCACAATTACAAAGAGAGAATCATAGAACAACAGTTTACCTTACAGGAGAAATGGGACAACGCTCTGTAACTTACGCCGGTATTGATATCCTCCTCGACCTACTCGACTATAAACTCACCAATGGAGAAGGAAAGGTTAAGTCCTGGGATCTTTTTGGAGTTAACTACGAAACATCAACAGGAGAAGAACTTCGCATCAGTATTGGTGGAGAATGGGAACTCACTCTCGAAGTTTTCAGAGACCTAATGATTGCCATGGCCGTAGCCATACTCGTGATTTACTTTGTTTTAGTAGGACAATTCAAATCCTTTACCGAGCCATTTATCATTATGGCGACCATCCCCCTCTCGGTTCTTGGGGTTTTCCCTGGTTTTGTCATCCTCAACTACACCATTGGAGAATACTTCACTGCAACCAGTATGATTGGGGTGATTGCCCTGGCCGGTATTGCCGTAAATAATTCGATTATCCTACTTGAATACTTAAATGGTCTTAAGCTTGAAGAAATGGATCTCATTGATGCGCTCGTGGAGGCTTGCGCGACTCGTCTGCGTCCCATTGCCTTAACCACGATTACTACGATGCTGGGATCCATGACTATTTTGGGTGATCCGGTTTGGTCTGGTTTGGCCTGGGCCATTATCTTAGGACTTGGAATGAGTTCGGCCCTCATCCTTCTCGTCTTCCCTGTGATCTACAGTTTTTACGGCAAGAATTCGTGGCCTAGCTTTCACCCCAAACAAAGCAACTAATAAGTATAACTCAAGCTCACTCCAAGCATACGTGGAGGACCAAGGTGAACATACCTTTGGTCTTCCCAGTTTGGCGGTTCATTAGAAAAGTAAAACCCTCTTAACTCAGTTCTTTCATTTAACAGATTTTGGCACCATAATCGTACTTCTCCCCAAGAGAAAGATTTTCCTAAATTCAAGTGAAGTAACTGATTCGTTTTACTCTTTTGATCATGAGAGTTTCCGAAATAGAGGTTATCTTGCATACTTCCTCTTAAGCTCGCAAACCAGCCTGTGGCCTGGTGCTCATAATCAACAGAGTAATTAAACTGATATTCCGGAGAATAGGAGAGCTCACGGTCTTTTAAATTGCGTGAACCATAATGGTAATTCCCATACTTTGAATTCATTAGAGCTAGGCCATACTTAACGGATAATGACTTAATGATTTCGTGCTTACCTTCAAGCTCAAGCCCATAAACCTGAGCACTAGAGCCATTATCCTGGTAGAAAGTGTAACTACTTGGATCAGAAGGGTCATCTTGATAAGAGGTCTTTACTTGAATATCGTCTCGATACATGGCATAGACTGCGCCTTTAATATAGCTGCGTGGAGTATAACCGTAATCGACCCCGGCCTCGACCAAGTAAAGTTTTTCATCTTTAAACTCTTTACGAGTGGCCTCAACAGAAGGCTGTGTATTAACACCTCCTGCTTTAAATCCACGGGCAAGCTTTATATATGTTTTCAGCCTTTTTTCAGGTCTGTAGATAAGAGAAGCTTCAGCTCCCCATAATAGCTCTTGAGGGTTAGTCTCAATGTTTTGAGAGTCAGAGTAATTTGAGTTGCGATTCTCCAATCGAGTTCCAAAGATGAACTCCATATTATCTAAAAGGCTCCAACCCAACTGACCATATAATGCGATCTGCTCCACTTCTAGCTTTGCTTTAATATCCTTTCTTTGGGTCTTATTTTTAAAACCCCATTCTCTCGTCACTTCATCATCTTTTCTTAAATAAAGACCAAGGTGTGACTGAATATTTCCTTCTGAGAAGTAGAGCCTCTGATCTATTGACGTCCTTTCTCTCTTTTTTGGAAAAGTAATATTGTAGTTATAATTATCATTGTAACCAGCAAGAGCATTCCAATAGTCATCGTTACTCCAGTCTTCATCATAACTATACTCAGACTGAGACTTTAAATAAGTTAGAGTTGTAGAAGAGAGAATTGAACCAAAGTCACGCTCCACTTTCAGTGATTGAGCATTAATCTCTGTATCATCGACACCGGGGTGATCACTAGAAGTCGTTCTAGCATTGGCCTGATTAAAAACATCATAACCATCTTTAAAATTAAAGTGATGAAAGTTATAAGCGATATCCCACTTACCGGTTTGATAAGTTAATTTCCCCTTAAGAGAACGATCATTGCTATCATTAGTATTTTCATCGGGAGTGTATGTATTTTTGATATATCCATCGGTTTGAAACAACTGAGAGCTTAAGCGAAGGGCGAGGTGTTCATTCAGAGGCATAGAAGCACTGACATAGGCATTCTTAGTATTAAAGTTTCCATAACCGACTTTGCCCTCTGCACTAAAAAGCGAAGAGGTATCTTTCGTCCTTAGGGT
>JBFHGF010000173.1:0-6898 GCA_041583335.1 Bacteriovoracaceae bacterium | reverse complement strand
GTAGTTTTCAATATTTGTTTTAGAATTGCGGGTAAAGCGTACTTGAAGATAGCCCACGAAAGATCTGAGTTTTTCTGTGATCTGAATTTGATACTCTTCATTGACTTTGGCCAAACTGGTTTCTTTGTTGATTTCATCCAAGGCCTGGGCCATTTTCCAAAATTTCTCAAACTTCTTAACGGTTCTATAGAAATCGAGAAGTTCAATACGGATTTGAACCTCTTCTTCAAGGTATAACTTATCAGAGCTCTTCTTATCGAGGGCATTATCTAAAGCAGCGAGATAGATATATTCCGCTTGATCGGCGCCTTTGTCTTCCGCTGTTTTCTTGGCCATTTTTATTAAATAGTTCGCTGGGTGTTCTACATTATTTACATAGAACTTAGTCCCTTCTTGAACTCTCTCGCCCATAACATAGAAAAGACCAATGCTATCGAGAACTTGGTCCGTAACGGAGATATATTTTTTGATCTTGGGTTGTCCCTCAGGCGTATCTTCTAAATAAATTTTTGAACTCTCAAAACTAAGAAGGGCACTTTCAATGGCCTTATCAAATTGATTCTCTTTGATATAACACCAGCTCACATTATAGAGGTGTTTGGTATACCATTCATCTTCTTTATTTTCTAAAACTTGTTTGTAGAAATTAATCGCCTTCTTATACTTCTTCTTATTATAGTAGTGTTCGGCAAGGCTGGTCTTGATCGAGTGAAGGCTCTTTGAGTACTTGTATGACTTTCTTAGTGCTAGTAATAGGAACTTTTCTGTTTCTTTATCCCCACCATAGTCACGAGAGTTTAGACCTAAAGTAAAGTAGATATCGCTGTTATATTTAAAACGTGGCCACTTTTTGATAATGGCCAATCCATCACGACGAACTTTATAGTACATACGTGAACTTTCCTTGAAGTAGGACTCTTTTCCTCTCTTTTTGCGAACACTTGGGTTAGCACTGAGGAATACCTTATTTTCTTTCTCTCGAATAAGCTTAATCCTCTCGGTATTGAGTTCGATAAGACGCCACTTTAAGCGTGGACCCATCTTGGTGATTTTCATGATGGTTTTTTCTTCTTTATCGATAAGTCCATTGAGTTTATGCCACTTGGCCGACATCTTAACGGTATCACTTTTGGCATAGACCGGTGTACAGGCTAAGAACAAGCATAGCACGGCCATGAGGGTAGAATGGAGAGTTGTAAAATTCATGTGTTTCCTTGGGACTAGAAATTCCCCTGGACAATAAATTTAAACTCAGGAAATCCAGCGAGAGCAGACGTGTGCATTACCTTCCTGAGAACTTCGTATGGTACAGATTGGTCCATAACAATATTGACTTTTTTGCGATTCGCCTTTCTGGTGGCCAATGCACTTTTGTCATTATTGTCACGAGGAGCGGTGGTTTCTAACTCCTTAATGGCCTTATCTTGATTCTTTGCTTCTTCTTCTAGTGCCGAGTAGAGGATTTCGATTTTTTCATCAGAAGAGGCGAGGTAGCGCCCTATCTTTCTATTGTTAATCCAAATCTCTTTTTGATCAGATACTTGAACGATCACGGCCATATTTCCCAAAGTCATGGATTTAGATTTGGGAAGATCAATATTCTTTGCCACTTCAAGCTTCAAGTCTGAAGCGTTATAACTCTTCAACAAAAACACGAGGAGGATAACGAGAATATCCAAGAGTGAAGTGATATCCACATCAAGCTCTTTCTCTCCCGACTTGCGAATGTTGAATCTTTTATTTCTCATATTTAGTTCCTGGGCCTTTTTTGTCTTTGAGTCTAAATGATGGTTTCAAAAATAATTTGTTCAAATAAACTTCTCGTCTCCACCGTTACCCCTTTATCGTTCTTGGCCACGATACTGGGGGTTTCCTTGGGAAGCTCTCGACAGGTATCCATAATATAGACAATCTTCTTGTACTCAACCTTAGAGTCAGGTCTAATGATTATAGAGGTTTCGCTCACATGGCCTTTCTTTAAAGTGACCAGTTCTCTTGCCAGTTGGTCGAAATCGTAGTTCCCATCCTTTAAACCGATGGTTTTATGGATATTTCCATCGAGTCCGGTCTTCATGACGATAGCGCTCTTGCTGACTTCGAGGGTGAGGTTGAGAGGAGGTTTCTTATCTTTAGGCTGATCTTCACTCACGGTTTTTACAGAAGGAGCATCTGATCCAATTTCATAGATCTCTAAGAATTGGGCCGACATAAGAAGAAAGAAAATAAAGATGAAAACCGCATCCAAAATGGGGATGACATTGGGCTTACAGGGGGCAGCGCTCTTTTTTACTCTTCTTTTCATGCTTGGTCCTAGGTTTTAATAAACTTCTTTACGACATAACTTAAGAGGTGAGGCGCCGCTTAGGCCGCCTCATCTTTTTTCTGTGCTGCTGCACCTTGTGGCATAGGAGCACTTGTTCCCGCTTGGCCAGCGTGCTTCTTGGTTCCTAGTAGGTCAATGAGCTTAATGGCGTATTCTTCTACTTCTCCCATAATTTTGTCCGATTTACTCATCAGGATGGAGTGAACTACCATAATGGAAATTGCAGAGATAAGACCAAGGGCCGTGGTGTTCATGGCCTTCGAGATACCGAGGGCGAGAAGTTTTGCTTTAGATGCCGGATCGGCCGTGGCCACAGCGGCAAAGGATTCAATAAGACCGTAAATGGTTCCCAGTAGACCAATCAGTGTCGATACGTTGGCCACCAGTCCTAGGTATCCCATGCGCTTTTCCACTTTAGGAGCGACTTCTAATATCGTGGCCTCTACCGCATCAGAGATTTGTTCTTTGGTTTGGTTGGCCCTCTTTAGTCCAGACTTGAGTACCATAGGGAGAAGGGCATTAGAGCTGGAACAGTTTTGAATGGCCTTTTGCACATCATTGACCATTACATTCTTCTTAACCATATTCATCAGTCCAGCACCATCGACGTCATAAGACAGTAGAGACTTTACTCTCTCTACAGCAATGGCAATACCAAAAATCCAAATGGCCAAAATAATCCACATGAAAATCCCACCTTCATCCATAAAAATGGCCACTGATTTAATGAAGCTGGTATCGGTTGCTGCAGCAGTTGCAGCTGCTGCGGCGGCGTTTTGAGCGGCGTTAACTGTTTGCTCCACAATTTGATTTTCCATGACTGTCTCTCCTTGGGTATGCTTGGTTCTTTTTTTTAAATGGGCTATCTTAAATTTTGAATATCGTTTCTGACTTCGGGATCAAATTGTTCTCTTTCAAAGAGGGCACGACTAAAAGTTCTGCGTGAGCGCTCTTTTACAGAGAGGTCTCCAGGGGCAATAATCTTACCTTCAATCTCCAAGTTTCCGAGGTCGAAAGACTCGTACTTCTTATATTTGATAACTACGTTCTTACCGGATTTATTTTTTCCCTGGGCAAAGGCACTTAGGGTAATAAATGCAGTGATAATGATGGCGATCGTATATCTCATGATCTACTCCCTTACTTCGTTGCCGCTATTTGTTTCTTATCGATACGCTTACAGTTAGACTTTAGTCCAAAACTGTACTCCCCGAGCTCATCTGCCCAGAATTCACCGTTAAACGTATAGAAATGCTCATCTGAGGTTCGTTGAATATTTTCATGTGATCCACGACTACGATCAGAGATAAGGGACTCGTTATTGTAAACAAGGTCGCGCTGTAAACTCATCACTTCCAGCTTGATATTGAACATCTCATAACTAAAGCGGTGCATGTCATTGATAAAACTAAACATCTGCTTCTTGATATAGTGGTTAAGGTGTTTGGTCCTCCAAGCGAGGGCCCCCGTAACCGCTTCATCAAGTTTTTCCGTGAATTCTGATCTCTTAAGCTTTTTCACATACTTAAGCTCATTTTGTGCTTTCTTATAGTTGACGAGATCCAGAGAGAATTTAATTTTCTTTCTAATCTGAGTCATAAGATTACGAACAAAAGGGTTGAGCTTCTCTTTTTCTTTTATGGGCGCTAATAAAAGCTTTAAGAAGTAAGTGTGTGAATTCTTATTGCGTAGAAGAATATTTTTCAATGCATCTGAGTGAGGACGATATACATTGTAATACTGATCAATAAGTTTTAGTGAATCATTCCACAGGCATAGTCTGAAGTACGATAGTGAACTGAGCACCTCGGCCTCTGGAAAGAAGTAGCTGGTCATCAGAGGTGAGCGGTAAGTTACTAGCAGTCCTAGAGTTCTGTTGTAATTTCCGGTCTGATAGGCCGCCCAGGCCTTTTCCATAAGAATGTAGGGCCAACGATAGCTGGTCTTAGGAATGGCCTCATAGGCCTTAAGAGCACCGTCAAAATCTCTATTCTTATAGAGCATTCTCGCCTGATGGATCACACAAGATTCACGCACGATCGCAAAGTAGCGTTTCAGTTTCTCATTCTCTGATTGATCTTCAAAGTTCTGAGCGAGATCAATACATTTGAGATATTGCTCTTTGGCCTCATCAAATTTATTGCTGAGGTTAAGGGCTGAACCTTGCATAAATCTGGCCTCAGGGGCAAATCTATGGGTATCAGGAACTTGTTTAAGCGCGGCAATGGATTCATCATAGCGCTTATAATTGAATTGTCTCAACCCTAAGATAAACCTTAGAGAGGGAGAGGGGTAGCGCTTGAGGATATTGGCCTTGAGTCCATAGAATGACATGGTTCCGGTTTTTAATACCAACTCTTCAATAAGGTTTTCAAATTCAGGCGTGAATTCCTTACCTTCAATTAAGTGTTCCTTGGCAAAAACCACCGCACTGTAGTGGTACTTCGACTTATAAAGCTCTTGAGCAATATAAGCATTAGCATTCTTATCTTTTTTCTTTTTACCTTCGATATACATTTGCTCGGCCTTAACCATAAGGGCGTAAGACTGAGATGTATATAAGGCAATAAATATTATCATTAAGTTTTTCATATCAATATTCCTTAGAAACTAAATCCGATACTAAAGGCCGCTTCACTATTGGTTCTCCATGCATCACTTCCAGCACGGTTGTTAATAGTAGGGCCTGGTGCCTGATAGTTATCCCGGGAATATTCAATTCCAACGTGTACATTTTTGGTGATATGAATTCTCAAGGCCGTCTTCATTAAGATCGCCATATTCTTTTCGTCTGTAAAAAACTCTGCTGTGGTTGGCTCTGATACGGTAGTAGCATTACTCTCGGTTTGAATCTGACCAATACCCAGACCAAAGGACCAATCGAAGTAGATGATCTTATTGAAGGTGTTGATCTTTCCATAGAAAGGAGAGTAAATGGCCATAGCCCCATACTTCTTTTCTACCGCGCGAACAAAGGCCGTTGAACCATTGATCTCTTTCAAGTTTTTAAAGTTATCATTATCTGAGTTGCTGTATTGATGATAAACCAATTCGAAGGCCCATTTCTCATGGAGGTAGTAGCCCCCTTTGAATTGTACCCCTGTAGAGTCTTGGAAGTTATCGTTAAGTCCCATGATTAAACCAATATTGGCATAGAACTTATTTTTCTTTTTATAGACTTTGTTTTGCAGAACATAGACCTTTTTATCAGGGTCAAGCCATAGAAAGTCATAGAGATCATCTTCAGCACCAAAGGCACTGGACATATCCAGTACCATTGGGGCGAAGAGTCCGATCATAAGAAGAATTCTGTTTAGCAACTTATTCTCTGATTTAACTTTATTTACACTTTTCAACTTTAGTACCTTGGTTATTGGGATTTCTTTTTCACTTAGGCGTCCCTGCCATTTGTATTCTTTGTAATTTTCTTAGTTACTCATTACACATTTTTGGTAGTAAGCAATAATGATCTCACCTTCGTCAGGGATGGCCGTTTCATCAAACTTGATCGATCGGGCCGCTTCGTCGTATGTCCATCCTGAAGCAAGTTCTACATTGTTTACTGTTACGCTAATCTCCGACCCAACAGGCACCCCTGACAGTGGGAAGCTATCGAGAAGGTCAAGGATTCTGAATCCAAAGTTAGAAAGCGTTGTGTAGAAGTTTTGGTGGATGTCAGCAATTTCACCACCAGTGGCACGTGAAGCTTCCATATAACGATTACCAATTGTTTCCCACTGCTTACTAGGATCAATATCTTGAGTAACAATAGAGTAGGCCTTAACCATACCAGCACTTGCTTTTAGGGCCTGAAGACCTGATACATAGTTACTTACAAAGTCAGATGATTGATCTTCTTCATCTGAGATATACACAACGATAAGGTAAGCATCTTGACGGGCCCAATCTCTGTAGCGATCAAAGAAATCGTTACTTGTCTTAAGACCTTTTTCTGCACCTGAACCACTTGTCCCTACTTTAATCATCGAGCTAAAGTCATCCATAAACTTTTGAACATCATTGTTGGCCGCACCAGAAGTAAGGAGGTTGCTATCGCCTACCATAAGTCCTGATTTACTTCCGCCTCTTCTTGATGAAGATGCATCAGTAGTTGTGATGGCCATTTTGAAGTCAATTTTCTTTTCAATAAAGCTAGAGATAAAGGCATTGAAGTTATAAGCTAGGGCCTCTTGTTCATCAGACATTGAACCCGAGTTATCCATAACCCAAAGGATATCTACTTTGGCCTGTTCAGCAGTATTTTGGATGAACTCATCACTGGCGTTGGCCAAGGTGCCTTCTCCACAAATACCAGGTTCAGTAGTACCTGTGTTATCACCACCGTCACCATTGGTAGAACCTGTGTTATCACCACCGTCACCATTAGTAGTACCTGTGTTATCACCACCGTCACCATTAGTAGAACCTGTGTTGTCGCCACCGTCACCATTGGTAGAACCTGTGTTGTCGCCACCGTCACCATTAGTAGAACCCGTGTTGTCGCCACCGTCACCATTGGTAGAACCTGTGTTGTCGCCACCGTCACCATTAGTAGAACCTGTGTTGTCACCACTT
>JBFHGF010000172.1:0-6932 GCA_041583335.1 Bacteriovoracaceae bacterium | reverse complement strand
GCAATAGCATTCGGGATTAGCGACATCATCACGTCCATCGGGACAGAAGCCCGACATATACTCACTATAGGTTCCCATCACTTCATCGATGGCCTTAATATTATTTTCAGCTTTCTTTTGTTCGTTACTGGCATGATAAATGAGGTAACCGTTGAGCCCAACCATCACACCACTGGCAATGGTATTGCCCATTGAAGTTCCTAAAAGGTCCTTTATTTTTCCGAAGGCCTTCTTAGCAGCTCCTGCGGCTTCAGCGCCTAAATCCTTTTTTTGTTCGGCCAATGATTTTTTATTTTCTTTTTGAACATCTTTACCGTCGGGGTTTTCGGTAGCGGGATCTCCAGAGTTAGGCTTTGAATCGGCGACCTTATCAGGTTCTCCAGTGACATCCTTATTATCACCGGTAACATCTTTATTATCACTGTCGACTACCTTATCATCTCCCTGCCCTTCAGGTTTTTGATTTTCTTGCTCTTTCTTGATTTGATCCTTAGCACAAGGGGTAGAAAGTGGCGGTTTAAATTGTTCAGCAATTCCAAATCCAAGGGCAGCGGTATAACCGGCAATGGTCGCCATTTGAACCAGCTTACGGTTTTTCGCCTGTTTCTTCACATTCTCTTGTTCTTCCTTGAGGTATTCAAAAGCACGAACTTGGGCCTGATAGGAACCTTCTTCCGTTCCCTTGAGTTCATCATTCTTGGCCTCTTTCTCATATTTTTCTGCGAGTTTTTCAAATTTTTTCTTGGCCGAACGTTTGAGGAAAAAGTCGGCCGCCACCCAAGCAAAGGAAGTATACTGAAAGAGACGCCCTGAAAGACACTTTGGTCTATTTTTCTCAGCTCGGTCTTTCGCTCCATCGAGTGTTGAACCCCCAGCAATGAGACCAAAGGCGAGATAAACGACAGCAACCATTTTCCCGACCATCTCAAGATTATTTTCATCGATATTATCTCCAGCTTCAACACCAGAAAGATCCTCTGCACTAGAGAGGTAGCACACATCGGGATTGTCGGAGTTGGCGCAAGCTTGGGAATTGGCCTTTGTCTCTTCGGCTTCGGCCTTAACGGTACAACTATTAAGTGAGCTATTCCATTCAACAGAGGCACCCGTGCAGGCCTCTTTTTGCGCCTGAAGGTTATCATCACCCGCAAGGTCTCCAGCAAAAATAGTCGGGGTGAAGACCATTTGCCACGCGATTAGAAGCGTGAGGAAGTTCGTCATGAATGGATTTTTTTGATTCTTTTTCATACTTAATCTTTATTATAACCAAACCCAGGGTTTAGCTGATTTGATTCACAGTTATTTATTGATTAACTCTTCGGTATATTGAGTAGTTTCAATGAGTTATATTTTTGAAAAGAAGATGAATATTTACTTAGCAGTGCCCAGAAAATGGGGATTCAAACGACTTATAGGCTTAGGGTTTGAATCGAGATAACCCCTTGCTCAGACTTGGCCTGCTCTTGGCGCGAAAGGCGCTTTAGGCACTTTTGCAGTTCAATGAACGATTTGAGCTCTTTTGAAGAACAGTAATTAAGAGCGGCCGTCATGGCCTGCACTACGCTAAGGCTGGTATCTTTTAATTGATGGTATTGGTCAGTCTTGAGCCAGTAATCGATACTTTCTTGATTCAACTGCTGGGGTGGTAGTAGCGCTTTTTCACTCTTGGCCAAGGCCGGGTGATAGTCCCCAAACATTAGCGCCAAGAGCTTCATTTTTGCGTTTTGAGGAAAGAGTTTTACCCCATCTCCAAGGCGAGTATCCTTTTGACCTGCGGCCATAAAAAGGGAAGCCTTCCCTTGATTAAAGAGGTCTGTGAGATCCTTGAGTTTGTTACTTTGCATGGGCAGTCCCACGGCCATCATGGCAAGATCAATTTTATCTTCGTGCATCTGTTTAATGGCCAATTCCCAATAGGCCTTTTTTTGATCGCCTTGCTTATTGAAGAGGATATAGGGAAAGAGGTGCAATCGAATTGGTTTTTTGGGATGGTAGTGGCGCACGATATAGTCGAGGGCCCAGTGACCATGAAATCTAAAGAGGGAGAGTTTATCTTTTTGGCACAGGTATTGATTGGATTGAGTGAAGTCTTTAACAGGAGCGACATCAATAAGCTTTGACGGTGGTAAGAGGTCCGGGCAAAACCCAGTATCAAAAATAGCGAGATTAATTTCTTGCGCCCAAAGAGGGTTTGTCATTGGGCTTAGGAGAAGTAAAAATAAAAAGGAGAGGAATCGAAGCTTTGCTCTTCGACTCCTCTCCTTAAGTTTTAAATTAGAGTTTGAAAGGTGAGTGAACGAATGGATTTTCATCCACTGTCTCGTAAAGTCCTTTGTCGTACTTCTTAAGGTAATTCCAAGTTCCTTTAGAGAAGATTCTAATCCCCTCTCCTTGCATCATGTCCTTCATTGCATCTTCAAATGGAGATTCAATATCGTAATCAACATTATCATCCATAGGATCAAAAGAATCAACGGCCTTATCAAGAACCTTCCACATGGCAATGGCCGCCAGGTTCTTAGAAAGGGTACTATCTTTTACTTTCTTACCTGATTGCTCAAGAATTCTTTTGTAGATAGGAGCATCACTTTTGATGTAATCCACTAGTTTTCCATTGTCACCAGAGGCCTTGTAGGCAAGAGAGGCATTTACCACTTCACCAGCGGCCATGGAGATCATGGTTCTTACCTTACTATTGGTCTTTTTATAGTTAGACTTCGTAAGAACATTTCCTGAAGCAGGAATAATTTCGTTCTTCGTGAAGTTGAAGTTAGCAAGGGATTGAACCATTTTCTTGTAATTCTCAAAGTTGGCCTGAGCTACAACGTTCATATCCGCCGTACCATCAATGAAATTATTGGTGTAGTAGAGGTTTACTGGGCTTGAGAAGCCATCAATTAAGTTGGGCAACTTGGCCGCGTGCTTAAGTTCACTTGCGCCAGCAAGTGCTTGAGAGAGACCTCTTTGTGAGTAATCGACAAATACTACAGATGAGTCTTCAAGTGTCTTGAGAAGTCTGCCGAAATCTTTAACCGTGGAGCCACGGGTATCATCAAGAACAAGAACTGATTTCTTATCAAGTCCTCTTGAATATACCTGAGCATTTAAAGAGTTCAAGGTTGTATCAAGAACGGAGACTTGTGAAAGTCCACCATAAGAGGCCACTACTTTTATAAGGTCTTCAGAAGACTTATCGGAGTTAACTAAGATAACAGGCTTTCCTGCACGCTCAGAGTAGGGGGCTTTGGCCATAGTTCTGAAAGTTCCAGGAAGGACACCAATCGTCACTCCTTGCTTTTTAATTTTTGCCGTGAAGTTAAGAGGTGTGTAAACATCTCTTTCACTGGCCACGAGTACTTGCGCATCGTTAAGAGTAACAGACCCACTAAGTCCATTGATGGCGGCAAAAGACTTGGTGATGATATTGGTCTGTGCATCAGCACTTAACTCGATATCAAGTTTACCAGTATATTTACGGTTCGAAATATTAGAAGCACTCAACTGAAGTACGTTCTTCTTGTTGATTAAGAGTTCTGACTTCGTTCTCAGTCCGGCAAGAGTAATAGGATACTTTACCGCAACCGTTTTCTTGTCGCCAAAGTTGAGACGGTTGGACGATGTCGCATAGTAGTGTCTCCCTTGAATAGAAGCCTCTGCACTAAGGGGAGAGAAGACCTGAAGGGTAGTTTGGTGGTCATTACCAAGCTTTGTATTGACCTGACTTGTCGCTGCTCCCTTTACGGTTACAGATGACTTGGCCGCAAGAGTAGGAATACTGAATGTTTTTCCGTCAATTTTGATCTGAACTCCAGAAGCAGCTTGAGCTCCAAAATTTTTGATCGTTACATCGTGAACAATCGTTTCACCTGGTTGAAAGATTCCGTCATTCTTGGCGATACCATTGATACCGGCATCGTGGATATGAGTTCCAACGTATTTGAGAACTGCAGTTGTTGTATAGATCTTCTCGACTTGATCAAATCTAATCTTTCTAAATTTCTCTGTTTGAGCGGCAATATTTTGATCAAATGTTCTTTGCTCTTGACCGGTATAGGCATTGGCCCTGATCTCTTCATACATAGAAGAGTAGTTATTGCTCTCGACTCTTCTGTAAGTTGAAGCGTAGTGAGTATTGGCCGTATCTGGGTTTTTGAATGAGCTATTATAGAACTCTTGGTAGTAGCGCTCTTTCACACTTGGGTAAGTGCCATTATAGGCGGTGAGGTATCCCTTTTGTCTACCGCTTTCCAATTGCTCTGGATAGGTACGAGTTGAGTAGTCAGCATAGGCCGCATTTCTTGCTTGGTTGTAAGCAGGTGAGTAGTAGTGATCGATTGAGCGCACAAATTGCTCACGTCTAGCGCCTCTATAGCGGATGAGGTAACCATCGAGGAAGGCCTCTTTTAAAATGGCCCTTTCTGCACGGGCCATGTCGCTATGTTGACGGGGTTTGAAGTTTGGACAAAGTGATTGATCCCCATTCCAATCGTTATAACGTCTCCAATCGTATTGATCTCTGGAGTAGCGATTTGGACCACGATACACACAGTTAAAACCAGGATAACTTGGTGTTTGGGCCGCAAAAGCTCCAGCAAACTGCCCTTGAACCGTTGTGTTCCCATGAGCATCGGATTCATTCTTTTTGATTGCTTGGTTCTCACCTTTTTGAGTACCATTTTTCTTTCCCGTAGATACGGCACGCTCTAATCCTGCGGCCGTCCCCTGACGAGTACCTACTTGCGAGGCATCTGAGTTCTGTGCACGCTGGATTCCATCTTGTTGTCCTCTTTGGGTCGCAATGGCGATATGTCCGGCCTTGGTGCCTTCTTCTTTACCGTGATCAAATCCGTCGATTTGTGCTTGAGAGCGACCTTCTACTTCACCTTGGGCCATACCTTGGTTATAAGAGTTCGCTTGACCAGCTGATGTTCCGGCCTCGCGACCATCACGATCCCCATCGGTCTGTCCTTTAGGGAAGCCTAGGTATTCGGCATAGTAGTCACCATCAACAGAGCCCGCTTCACCACCAACTTCGGCCCCAATTTTATTCAAACGTAGAACACGGATAACGATTCTTTCTTTGAGGTTATTAAGACCAGTGGCCGTGCGGTTACGGGCCTGAAGCTTATTCGTGTGGTCATTCTGGGCCGGTTTAAGAGCATTTTGAGCAACCTTAACTTCTTGGTTGGCCGCTTTGGCCGCTTGATTCTTTTGGTTAAGAGTAGTGGCCCTTTGAGTATTTTCTTTTTCTAGTTGAGCAACTTTTTGATTCTTTTGTTGAATCTCTTTTTGTTTTTCTGTTGCTTTGGCCTGCTTTTGTTCAAGGTCATTCTTGGCAATATTAAAGAGGCGTTGCGCCGCGGGTTTTGGTTTTTGCGCTTGCGCCACTTTTATTTGTGCTTGTTTGACTTCTTGTTGACACTCTGGCGTTGGTGCTGCCGTACAGGCATCTTGCTTTTCCTTTAATTCTTTTTGAGCCTGAGCAATATTCTGATTGATTCCTTGAAGATCTGATTTCGTCGCATCAAAGGCCTTTTGAGCAACCTGGGCCTGTTGATTTAAATTTTGAAGTTGTTTCCTTAGTGTAGGGATTTGCTTTTCAATATTGGTTTTTTCAGTAAGGGCGGCGACGATGGCCTTTTCTATTTTTGTAATCTCCCCCTGGATATCACTTTGCTTTTTCTGAGCTGCTGTTAAAGCTGCTTGCTTTTCCTTTAAGACTTTATTTGCCTGAAGGTAAGCGCTATGTTGGCCATCAAATTGCTGTTGAACACTTTTAACTTCACGATCATCTTCTAATTTAAAAGAGAGATTACCGATATATGAGCTGAAGTAGTTATCAAATTTTTTGAGTTCAACTACTGTCGATGTATTTTGATGATCACCACCAACACGACCATCTGATGGCCCTGTGGGTTGTGTTGGACGAGTAGGGCGTGTTGGACGTGTTTCTCTGTCGGCGGCATAAGCATCCTGAATCAGAACACTAGGGGCAAGCATTATGGTGGCCATTACTAAGGGACTCACTCTTTTAAACATCTTCATTCTTCATCTCCCAACATTTTGCACCTCTTGGTCTCTTAAAGTTCCGTTTAGAGTCATTATGACCCCGACCGATGAGGTGATTTCTCCCTAAGATTGTCAGATTGGCACTGAAATCCCAGCTTTCTATCATCCTGAATGAACGCCTTTGGTATTAAAGGGGGTTATAAGCAATCATGATGCCAAAAAAACGCAGTGGAATTATCGGTCATAGTAATATCTCCCTAGGCCGTATAAGATAGAGGCACTTATTTTTCCAAGCGGAACCTATTATCATGGGTTTATCTCTATTAGGGCCACGGCTATAATAAGAATATATTTTTAGGATGAGTTATGGTGAAAACGGATTTTACAAACCTAGCAAAGCAAGAGCTTCTCAATGAAGCCTATGAATTGGTGTCTCCTTCAGGGCGACCAAGCCATTCGTTGCTCAGTTTCCTCAAGTCTCCACCCCTTAACCACTGGCTCATTGATCGCGTGAGCGAAGGTCCATGGGCGGAATTAGGCTGTGGAATGCGCAGTATTTTTGAGTCTTGGGATGAGCTGGTACCTCTACCGCAAAAAAATGATCTCTTTGGTTTTGACCTATCTTCTACTGCCATTGCCAAGGCCAGTGCCTATGGAAATATCCACTATCAACAGGCCGACTTAAGCTTGGGGATTCCCCATGGGCCCTATGCTGTGCTCATTGATGGCCACTTCCTGCACTGCCTGAGCTCAGTGCCTGAAGTGTTTCAGACTTTGGGTAAAATCAGGGAGTCTCTCGTCTCTGGCGGTATCTATATTGGAGAGGTGATGCTCGCCCATAAATACCTCTCCTTTGAAACTCAATTTGAATATGATGTGAATAATAATCTACTTTATAAAGATGGCGTTCCTTCTCGTGTGAT
>JBFHGF010000171.1:0-6956 GCA_041583335.1 Bacteriovoracaceae bacterium | reverse complement strand
CTGATTGAGCATAGTCAGGTTGAAAAGAATGGCTTCTGCTGCATAAGTACTCTCTTCATAATCAAAGTTTTCTTTACTATTCACATAGAACTTCTTAGAGATCGCTAGCGCCTCAACATACTCTTTTGATTTCTTATAATAAGTCAGTAAATATTTATAGATTGCCTTTTGGAGGTCATATTTCTTCGTTCTCTCAGCAATTGAAGTAAGCATATTAATCGACATCTTAAGAGGCTCACGATTCCCTCCGGCCAGATGATCGCGAATAATTGCATTGGCCTTCAAATATTCAATAAAATCGATATTAGCATCTGCTCCATACTTCTCTTGAAAGAGCTTAATGGACTTATACATAAGTCCATACTTCTTTTTACGATAGAAGTTCAACATAAGCTGTAGATGGGCCTCTTGATCACTCTTAGCGTACTCTCTATTCTTAATGGGATAGAAGTACTCAGGCGTCTTTACCGCAAGATCAACAGTGCCTTCAATCTGAGGAGCGAGACCTTCGTAGTCCCAAACAAAAGAAGCTCCATATCTAAAGTCACGATAACCTTTATTCTTTACTACTTTTTTAGGCTTCTTCTTCGCTGTACTTTCTTTCTTAGTAACGGTTTGCTTTACAGAGCTTGCCACTTTCTTGGCCGCTTCAGCCTTTACCTTCTTTGAGTCGGCTACTTTTGGCTTAATTTCAGACAAAGGAGTGTTCTCATCATTTGTCCAGAAATCGAAGACATGCTTCTTATCCCTTTCACGATAGAAATTAAAGACTTCAACTTCATTGCTGGCCAAAGTAATTTCAATTTCTGAGACGTTATTCCTAGTCGGTTCCTTATAGATAATCTTCTTTATATAGGCTTTTCCTTCATTGCCAGATTCCGTCTGCTTAAGCTCTTGCTTCAAATCACTGAAAAGTGCGCCATCAAGGGTTTTTAACGTTATGACCTTACCTGACTTAGAAATGATAAGATTATCTTTTGAGGTGAAAACATTCCATCTTAAATGAGTAGAGGCATTCTCCAACTGAAGAACATCAGCAGAAATTTCCGATACGAACATTAGACTCATTGTTAAAACAATGAAAAGCGTCAAAACTTTGTTGTTCGTTTTAAAAAATTCTTTTCTCTTTTTTTCCATTGAGATGAAACTTCCTGTCTCATTAGGTCCTGAGGACCTATTTATTTCTCGATAGTGGTGCTTCTACTCTTCCTAAGTACAACGACCACCTCCTCATTCTACATCCTTCTGCGTAAAAAAAAAGGAAATATTTTCTTCGTGGCAAAAAAATCCCTGTTTATTTTTTGACTACGCCTAAATTCATCATGTTGTAATCCTGAGTAATTTCATCAGTAACATTGTGACACTGGCAAAATCTGCCTGCTCTTTTCAAAGGAGAGAAATGGAAGCAATGGAATTACTGGAGAGAGTTCTCCATAAGGCCTTTCTTCTTCATCTTTTCAATGAGGGTCGTACGATTCATTTTAAGAAGCTTTGAAGCCTGATTCTTATTTCCAGCTGTAAGCTCTAGGGCCTGGATAATAAGGGAGTCTTCAATATCAGAAAGTGTGGTTTTAAGATCTAATCCATCGTCTGGAAGGTTAATCAGATTCTTAAAGGATGTTTTCATATCCGGTCTATGGTGAAGAAACTTAGCAGGAAGATCACTCATCTTCACAGTATTTCCACCTTTTAAAATAACAAGCCTTTCAATAAGGTTCTCAAGCTCACGCACGTTACCTGGCCAATCATAAGTGAGGAGCACCTCAAGCACATCATCTTGGAATTCAATATTATTCCTACCATCTGCTGAAACAAAACGTGAAAGAAAGTAGCTAATCAGCAATGGAACATCTTCTCTTCTGTCTTTCAAGGAAGGCAGTATCACTGGAATTACATTCAAACGATAGAAGAGGTCTTCTCTAAAGTTATTATCAGCTACGGCCTTTTCCAGATCACGGTGAGTGGCCGTAATAATACGCGTATCGATAGGAGTGGCACCAGAACCTCCTACCCTTTCGATCTCTCTATTTTGCAAAACACGAAGAAGCTTCACTTGAAGCAATAGAGGCATATCCCCTATCTCGTCGAGAAAGATCGTTCCTTTATGGGCCAATTCAAAGCGCCCTTTTCGATCAGAGATAGCTCCTGTAAAAGCACCTTTAACATGTCCAAAGAGTTCTGATTCAAGAAGTTCACCTGGGATGGCCCCACAGTTAACACTGATAAGATCTTTTTGATTTCTTGGTGAAAGGTTATGAATGGCCCTGGCAACAAGTTCTTTCCCTGTTCCAGAAGCCCCATTAATAAGCACAGTAGAGTCACTGGCCGCAACCTTGGTGATTCGCTCAAAGACGGCCTTCATCCCTTGTGAGCGCCCAATGATACCGTTAAAGACATCTTCTTCACCAGGTGCTTCAAGCGAAATACTCGAATTATAGGCACCACCTGGAGTTTTCTTTAAAGCTTCTTCTTCCCTTATTTTCTTGGCCTGAAGAATACTTTCTTTTTTTACATTAAGCTTTAGAGTCAAGGCCTTAACCACAAGGTCAGAGAGCACATCAAGCTCAAAAGGTTTGGTTAAATAATGAAAGACACCTTTCTTTGTCGCCATAATCGCTGTTTCGATTGAAGCAAAACCAGTCATAACAATGGATACAAAGTTAAGCCCTTTCTCTTTCAGTAAATCAACTAAGAGAAGCCCATCAGGACCACCTTGGGAGAAACTAATATCTGAAACCAAACAGAAGGGATCTATGAATTCCTTCGTCATCTTCAAATCGACGAAGTGTTCAATACAAGAGTTAGGATTATCAAAGTAAACGACTTCTAGTCCTAAAGACTTTTTGAGATACCTTTGAATAGCGCGACCAAGAATCTGATCGTCTTCGACAAGGTAAATAGTTGGAAGTGGTTTGAGGTCACTCCCTTCTTCGCCATCAAAAGTTGCGTGCAAAAAATCTAAATCTTTCACGAATATTCCCTTGTGTGTTGACCAAATGACTAGGATTTAATCTGGTCTAAGGAAATCGTAGCCAATCCCACGGCCAGTGTCAATTTATCGACACTAGGAAAAATTGTACTTTTTCTATCAGCTATAGAATCACCCCAATTAAACATCAGGAATTCAATTAAATAAAGGGGTTACCTAGTCACTTCCCTAAAGAGATTATCCAAAATGCGCGCTGAACTATCAGGACTACCCGCATAGATATAATATATCAAAGCAATAAAACAAACGGCCCCAACACAATAGAATGTATAGGACAGCCAACGGATTTCTTTAATCCAGTAGATATAGCCAAACTGAGCGCAAATCATTCCCAAAGGAATGGACCAGAATGGAATATAGCGAAAGATAAAAAATAATGCGTCTTGAATCATAGCATCTCATGTAAAAAAAAAGGGTCCCAAATCAGGGACCCTTTCAGTATAAACCATTTTGAAATGATTAAAATTAAAAACGAGACTTTAGTGCTTCAAGTTGATCGAGTTTTTCCCAAGGAAAGATATCACGTCCAAAGTGCCCATAAGCAGAACTTGGTCCATAAACAGGCTTGAGAAGATCGAGCCTTTCGATGATGGCCTTAGGTCTCATATCAAAGAGATCATTTACAGCAGCAGTAAGCTTAGTAATTTCGACTTTTTCTGTTCCAAAAGTTTCAACGAGAAAACTCATGGGCTCAGCTACACCAATAGCATAAGCAACTTGAACAAGAGCACGTTCAGCAAGACCGGCAGCTACAATATGCTTGGCAACATGGCGTGCAGCATAGGCAGCAGAACGGTCTACTTTTGTTGGATCTTTACCAGAGAAAGCTCCTCCACCGTGAGCACCGTGGCCACCGTAAGTGTCAACGATAATTTTACGACCAGTAAGACCACAGTCACCCATTGGTCCACCAATTACAAATTTACCTGTTGGGTTAGTCCAAATCTTAGTGTCATTATCAAGAAGGTGTGAAGGAATCACTTTGTTGATTACTTCTTCACGAAGAACTTCGTTGATTTGTTTTTGAGTCATCTCTTCAGCGTGCTGAGTAGAGATAACAATATTTTTTAGACGAGTGATTTTTCCATCAACGTACTCAGCAGAAATCTGAGTCTTACCATCTGGTCTTAAAAGAGGAGCAATTCCAGTCTTTCTAATTTCTGTAAGTCTAAGCGCAAGCTTATGAGAGAGATCGATAGTGTAAGGCATGTAATTTTCCGCTTCATTAACGGCGTAACCAAACATAAGTCCTTGGTCACCGGCACCTTGGTCTTTATGATCTCCTTCCCCTTCGTTAACCCCTTGGGCAATCTCAGGAGATTGCTTATCAAGAGCAACCAATACAGAACAAGTGTTTCCATCGAAACCTTTATCCGAGTGATCGTAACCAATGTCACGAATCTTATTTCTTACAACTTCTTGAAAGTCGATTTGAGCTTTTGTCGTGATCTCACCAGCAATTACGGCCATACCCGTAGTTACCATTGTTTCACAGGCAACCCTAGACTTTGGGTCTTGAGCTAGCATTGTGTCCAAAATAGCATCAGAAATACCATCAGCGATTTTGTCAGGGTGTCCTTCAGTTACGGACTCAGAAGTAAAAACATAATCTTTCAACATAAAATTCTCCATGAAATATATGGCAACTAAATAAAATTAAGTAAACAAATAATACACTAATCTATCAAATATAACTCTTTCTTCCCTCAACGACAATAGGGATAGTTACAGATATAACTTTTATAGGGTTTATTTGTAGTGGAGTTTGCCTCAAAGCCCTAAGGAAGCTTGGGTGAGAAGTATTTAAAGAAGTGTGGGCTCCGGTATAAATAAAAGCTCTCTTCTTTTTGATCGAAGGCATAGGTCTGATCATTGATTCGCACCACCTTAAATCGACGCTGCTTGGGATCAGTAAAGTGATAGAAGTACTCATACTCCTTACCCTTATAGGCCTTAAGCAAGTGCTCCTGCTTCTTCTTATCCACTTGCTTCCCTGCCCTCTCGGCTATTGGCAAATACTCATTCCAAATTTTATCCATAGAGATTCGCCCTAACATACTGGCGCGAGAGAAGTAGCGAAGACCTTTAAAGTCGCCATCAAAATTCGCTAAAGCGGAAATCGCGAGTTCTAAATTCTCTTGCCTCAACTTTCTTCCGGCCCAAGTTTGATCAGGACAAAAGACTCGAATGGCCCCATGAATAAAGTAGTAGGTATATGAGAATTCTCCCTCTTTAAACATCACATTGAGCCAAGGATACTTCGTCCAGTTCCCCTTAAAACCTTTTGGAGTAAAGTAAGGATAGAGAAAATCAATCTCTGGAATAAAATTATACTTGGGGTTAAAGTAGCGGTTGATTACAACTTGAAGAACGTCTTTGCGCTCCATCGCCTCCTTGCCATCAATCCCACCAACTTCATTAAAAAGTGTTGTAACCAAAACATAGAGCGCTTGATAGGCCTCGTCTTCATTCTTCCAAAAGTCATACACTTCTTTATGTTTTTCAAAGACAAAGTTCTGAAGTTCTTTCTTTGCTTTCACGGAAGTTTCAATAATCTGATCTCCCGATTCAATATGTCCATGAACTTTTACTTTATTTGACTTCAAACCCTCGTAGTAATCGATCTGACGAGAGATACGATCCCTCCATGCGCGCATTCTTTTCACTTGCCCACGAGGTTTCCTTTGCAATTGGCGTTCAAGACCTTCAAAAGCCGAATTCAAATCGTAACGCAACTCTTCATCTAATAGTTCTGGTGCATCTTTTAACTTTAAAACAAGAGTATCTATCATCGAACGTAAAAAGAGATCAGACTTTCCTCCTCCTGGATTTTCAGATCCATCTTGAACAATTTTACGATAGAAATAAACTTCATTGGCCCGCTTCTTTTCTTCTTCGGTTTGCCCATGCTTTACTTCATCATAATTCTCTCTTAACTCAAAATGATCCACAGGAAAGCGGTAAGAGGTCAAGTAAGGTATTTTCAAAATAAAGTCATTGAACTTCTTACGAAATTTAATCATGAGGTACTTGGACTTATCTTTGTAGAGGATCTTCTCTGTATCATTATTAGAGTCTTCATAGACTTCTTTATAATGAATCAGGGTTTTAATATCATTTTGAAGCGACTCTAAATCTGCCAATTCACTCTTAAAGTTTTTGCGGGACTTCAAATCGATGATCTGACCTACAATCCATTGCTTCTTTTTTTTAATTTCAGGAATAAAGCGATAAAGGGTATTGCGATCGAGTTTTCCTTCTAAAGTTTTAGGAAGAAAGTGTCCATCGCCCCTAAAGGCCCTAAAGAGCTGCCAAAAGCGCTCTTCAGTTCCGGGAGAACAAATCTGCTTGGAGAACTTCTTGTGGATATCCCAAAATGTATCTTCAAAAGCTTTGGGGTTCTTCTTTAACCGTTTCTGTAAATTTTCAAAATTCTCTTCTAGTTTCTTATCTTCTTTTGCCTGAAGACTACCCAATTCAAAAGAGAAAGAGAGCAAGAGGACAAAAATAAATTGAAGAGATTTGAGGTTTTTTAGCATGGTCTTACTTTTCCAACTCGTTAACAAAGTCAGATTTCCATAAACCTAAGCAAGTTCCATTACTAAGGACTAAGAAAATATTATCCTCACCTACCAACTCATCCATTCTCTTTCGCAGTGGAGCAAGCTCTGAAAAGATTTCCGCTGAAATATTCTCATGCTCCAACTCCTCTACTAATTCATTAAAATCTAAATTGTCAGCAGACTTCACCGAAGTTGCTCGCTCTGGCTTTGCAAAGAGCACCTGATCGGCCTTAACCAAAGACACCGAAAACTCATCTTGAAAAATATTACTTCGTGCAGTGGCAGAGTTAGGCTCAAGTACAACAATGATTCTTTTATCTGGATAACGGGTTTTTATCGAGGCAATCGTACAATCGACACTTCGAGGGTGATGAGCAAAATCGTCGATAACAATGCTTCCGCGG
>JBFHGF010000170.1:0-6969 GCA_041583335.1 Bacteriovoracaceae bacterium | reverse complement strand
TCTATGCATTCTCAACAGAGAATTGGAGTCGTCCACTTGGAGAAGTAACGACTCTGTTTAGCCTACTAAAGAAATTCTTACTTAAAGAGAGAAAGAGAATTCTAAAAAATAGAATTCGCTTTAAGGTGATTGGTGATACTTCCAATCTTCCTTTGCCGACTAAGAACCTGATCCAAACTCTAGAAAATGAAACAAGGGACTTTAAGGGTCTTAAGTTAACTTTTGCTTTTGGCTATGGTGGAAGAGCAGAAATGGTTGGTGCAGTGAACTCATGGCTTAAAGAAAATCCAGAAAAAGAGTTTACTGAAGAAGATATGAATAACCATTTGCATCAACCTGATTTGGGTGATGTGGATCTCCTGATCCGTACTGGTGGCGACCAGAGGATATCGAACTTTCTACTTTGGCAGATGGCCTATGCCGAACTATTTTTTACTTCAACAAAGTGGCCGGATTTCACAAGGGAAGAATTTAGAGGCATAATCTATCAAGTTTCTGGAAGAGAAAGAAGATTTGGTACCATAGGTGCTACTGACTCATTAAATGAGAGTTGTCTTCTTGCTAGAAAGAATCTTGAAGAGTTGAATCAAATTTCCAGGTGAAATGAATGTCTGCAAATACAGTTAAGCGAATAATTTCAGCAGTTGTTATGGCAACTCTCGTTGGTGTGTGTATAACTTTTGGAATGAAACCAACCATGGGGCTAATTTTAGTTGTTGGGATCATTGCTGTTGATGAACTTTTTTGTAATATTTTGAAGAGAGTAAGATTTTCTATATCTTATTTTTTCAGTCAGGTTCTCTACATTGTACCTTTTGTATATTTTAATTTTTTAGATTTTTCTTCGGGGATGCATATGGCCATTGTGAATGTGGCCCTATTGCTGAACTTACTCTTACTTTTTTATCTTTTCTATATCCCTATGGAGTCAAAGACACTAGAGGATATTTCGGAAAAGCTTCCCTTCATTACTGGGATCTTCTTTGTTCTGCCCATGATTTCATTGACAAGTGTTATCCACTATTCTGATTGGAGGATTTTACTTTTAGTTCTTCTGATCGTTAACTTTGGGATGGATACTGGAGCCTGGTTCTTTGGTAAAAATTTTGGAAGTCACAAGTTGTGGGAAAAGGTGAGCCCGAATAAAACAATTGAAGGGCTAATCGGTGGAATGTTGACCGCTGGAGTTCTCGGCTATATTGCATGGACAATTCTTATTGGCTCTACAGAAATATTATTGTTCCTTGTTTTTTGTCTTTTAGGGGTGTTATCTCAGTTGGGAGATCTCATCCAGTCTAAAATGAAGCGGCAGTTTAAAGTTAAAGATAGTTCTTCTTTGATTCCTGGGCATGGTGGAGTGTATGATAGAATAGATAGTCTGTTGTATTCAGCGCCTTTTTTTGCTGTGATACTTGAGTATTTTTATAAATAACTTTTTACACTTGAAGTTTATCTATGCTTATCGAAAAAATTGGAATTTTTATATTGTTTCTTGGCCCTCTCGTATTCTTTCATGAATTGGGTCATTTCTTTTTTGCTCGCCTCTTTGGTGTTCGTGTTGAAGTATTCAGTATTGGATTTGGTCCAAAAATTTTAAAATTTAAAAAAGGTGATACAGAGTATGCCATTTCATTAATCCCGCTTGGGGGTTATGTGAAAATGTATGGTGATGACCCACTCAATAAAGATGCCATTCCTGAAGATCAAAGAAAGTTTTCATTTACCTTTAAAGGAAAGTGGGCCCGCTTTTGGATTGTGATGGGGGGACCTCTGGCCAATTTTATTATGGCCTACGTAATTTTCTTCAGTCTTTTTATGGCAGGAGAGAGACTGCCAGAACTTAAAGTTGGCGTTCTGCCAAAAGTTAGTGCTCTTTATGAATCGGGAATTCGTAGCGGGGATGTCATTAAAAAAGTGAACGGTGAAGAAGTTTTTAACCCATCAGATATCATTCTCGAAGGAGATGATCTCATTAAAACTATGACTATTGGTCGAATGGGACAAGAGCATATCGTTACTTTAAATATGACAGGGGAAGACTTTATTGAGGAATTTGTTAAATTTCCACCAACATTGAGAAGTTCTGTTCTCGTCGATGCAAAAGGTAATAAATTTGCGTTAAGTAGCGAAAAAGGAAAAATGAATTGGGATATTTCCTATGATCAGATCCAGCAAAGCTGGACTCCAACAACAACTCTTTATCTCTATCCTGCAAAATTAGATAGTTCTGAAATTACTTTAAAAGGAAAAGAGCAAGAAGTTAACTTTGAGAAAGAAAGAACCCTTACTTTTGCCAATTATGAATCTTTAGATAAAGCACTAACTGATAATGGATACAAGACATTAGATCTGGCGGTTAAGAGTATTAAGATGAAATCTCCTGCGGATAAGGCGGGAATTAAGCAAGGTGATGTCATTGTATCGCTCGAGGGAATTGAGATTTATAGTTTTGAAGACCTTGGACAAAACTTACAGAAGACAAAAACTGAGAGTGTGAAAGTTTCACTTTGGAGAGATGGAGAAATTAAGAACTTTGACATTAAGCCAGAGGTGATGAATCAAAATGGACAAGTTATTAAACTCATCGGAGTTTATTCCGGTGGTGTTTTTCAGCCATTGAAGTTTATTGAAACAAAATCAAAAGGCTTTTTTCCTGCAATTGGACAATCTTTTGTAAGAACTTGGGAAACGATTGTTAAAACATTGGAAGGCTTTAAAAAACTTGTTATGGCGGAAGTGAGTTTTAAAACGATAGGTGGACCACTGGCCATTGGTAAAGTTGCATCAGACTCCTTTAATACGAGTATGTCCTATTTCTTTCAATTGATGGCATTGATCTCTGTAAACTTGGGGGTCATTAATTTATTTCCTATTCCTGTATTGGATGGTGGTCATATAATGTTTATTTTTCTTGAGATCCTAAATCGTGGACCCATATCGAGAAGGAAGATGGAAATTGCTCAACAAGTGGGATTGTCACTGTTGTTAATGCTCATGGTTGGCGCCATATTTAACGATTTCTCAAGATTCTTCTAATGAGTGGTAAATATTTATTCTTAGATACATCTGCTTATATCCAAGTTGGTCTTCTTGATGAGGACCTGAATTGGACCCACTATGAGTTGGTACAAAACCGTAAAGGCTCGCAACTTATTCATAAAGTCATTTATGACAGTATGAAAGACTTTGATCTTTCCTTTAAGGATATTAAAGGGATTCTTCTGGCCAATGGACCTGGATCTTATACGGGAATTAGAATTGGAGAAGGTGTTTCTCAGGTTCTTGCTCTTGAGGGTATTCCTGTCTTTTCATTTTATCATTATGAGGTTCCTTCTTTTTGTGGCGTTGAAAATTATAAGTTTTATGAAAAGGCCTTCAAGGGTGAAATATTTGAATACACGAAGTCGGGTGAGTCTTTAAGTGATCAATTGATTAGTGAAGAAAAGTTTAAGTCGATTGATCTGAGTGATGAGCACTGCTATCACCTCACCGGAGAACTATTGGATCAGGTTCTTGAATCAATCTATGGCCTCTTTCAAAAATACCCTGAGAAAATTTTTAGTAAAGTTATTGATAGGGGAGAGCACTTACCTCCCTACTATTTTAGACCATTGGAAAAAGAATTTCGTGTCAGCGGGAGAGCAAATTAATGCGTTTCTTTTTGAATAATTCTTTTTATTTAATAAGCGCCTTTATTTTCTTCTGTCTGTGGTTTTTTGGACTTTATACTTTCTTAGGAATCTACCTTCTCTTTTTAATTATCATTGGATTTTTTACGAGACGAATTTCACCTCATCATCAAGAAGATGCATTTCTTAAAGAAGGTGTATTCTATGCACCGGTTAATGGGAGAGTTAGATCAATCGTTCAAAATATTAAACATCCAAAATTTGGCGATGATTTGATTGAAGTGTCCTTTACGATTTCCTGGATTCGAGAAGCAGGTTTATATTTGCCGACAGGTTCTGAGGTTCTCGATTTATTCTATGAAAAAGGAAAGAGCTTTTTTCGATATTTTTTTCATTTAGAAAGAGATGGATTGGATAAATACTCTGGTGTATATCTCAAATTTAAATCAGTAAATGGTGAACAAAAAGAATATGGTATTCAAGTCATTAAATGTATTCTTGGACAGTGGCCAAAAGTGAGAGTCATCCCTGGTGACCGTGGTCGCGCTCAAGTGAATTTTGGCTTTTTAGGTTTAGGTGGTACAGTTTTATTATATCTACCATCACAATATGAGATTCTTGTAAAAGATGGTCAGTTGGCCACGGCCGGGCAAACAATCATTGCAGCAAGAACAGAAGAAAATAGTAGCTCGGAGAGTGAAGTAAATAAGGAATAATAATGCATCCTTCAAAAAGGTTGACCTTTTTCTTACCCAATATTTTTACCGCACTAAATATGGCCTGTGGTTTTTCCAGTATGGTTCTATCCACTCGTGGAATGCACTTTGAGGCGGCGATGATTCTGATCCTGGGAGCAATTTTCGATTCTGTTGATGGAAGAGTTGCAAGATTAACGGGAACTTCTTCTAGTTTTGGGGAACAGTTTGACTCCATGAGTGATGCCGTCTCCTTTGGGGTTGCTCCGGCATTTTTGATGTATCAAAAATATCTTTATGCCTATGGTCGCTTGGGGGCGGTTGTCTCCTTTGTCTATCTCCTTTGCGCTGCCTTAAGGTTAGCCCGCTTCAATGCAAATATTGCTAAGGTTAGGTCTGACTTTTTTCAAGGGCTACCTAGCCCAGGTGCAGCTTTAGCGATAATTGGATTGGTTCTCTTTGCTGATCGCTATCCTGCTATTGATGAATATGGTTATGTTTGGATGTTCTACACCGCCTTTTATGGAATCCTTATGGTGACAACCATCCCTTTTCATTCTTTTAAAGACGGAGACCTCATTCGCAAACATAAGCGGATGCTCCTCTTTGTTTTCTTCTTGGTTGGAGCCCTTACAGTTGCTTATTATCGTATTATGTTTGCGCTAGGGATGGCGTTATATGTACTTATTTCCCTTGGGTTTTATTTTTATAAAATGAAGGAATTTGGTGATGCATTTCAATGGACTGAAGATTCAGAGGATTCTGAAGAATAATTTTTTATGCTTGGCTATTGCCTTAGCTCCTAAAATCTATGCTGAAGACTTTAGCATAGCGGTTCCTGATCAACTCTCATCTGAAGAATTTGAGACTAACCTCAATGAAGCAGCAAAAGAAAGAAATGATAATGAAGCTCCCTATGTTATGGGAGAGGGGAGTTCTGCTAATGATGCCCTTTCAAGCGGAGGGGCGGGCTTTGGTGTACCTGGTGATGGTCTCAATACCGAGGGAATGAAAGAGCCTTCGGAGAGAGAGAAGCTTTTATCAACAGGCTATGAAGCTCCTCAAACCATGGATAACAGAGAAAACCTCCTCACGTTCGATAGTGAAGAAATTTATGATAACTTCTATGATCATGGTGACTCGTCGTTTTCTTTTTCCTATATACGAGACGAATATGCAGTAACAGATTCTCGAGGTGTCTTTCGAAAGTCTTTTATCGATGCAGAAGATTCTAGAAGAGGTGGCTACCTTCACTTTATATTTGATAGCTATATGAATCGAGCTTTTCTGAGTACATTCTATGGCTTTGGGCTAGGTGTGGGTTTCTCTGAAGGAGAGGGGATTTTTTCTGATTCTGCGACAACAAAGAGTAATGTTACCTTTCAATTATTCACAATACCTGTCGACTTTAGATTGGGCATGACTATTGGGCGCGGAAAGTACTTTAGGTTGTCCGTAGCTGGTGGACCATCGGTGATGGGGCTTTCGCAATCAAGAGATGATAAAGACCGCGGTGATGATGATAAGCATAAGAGGCAATATAGCTTTGGATATTTTGGTCATGCAAAAGCCCAATTTAGTATCTCGGCCTTATTTAATGACATTGCTTTCGGTGGTTTTAGCCAGTATCAGATGACAAATATGTATTTAAATATTGAGGCCCGCCATCAAAGTTATGAAAACTTTCAAGATGACATAACCATTACGGGAACAAGTCTTGGAGTAGGTTTTACCTTTGAGTACCTATAAAATAAAAGTTAGCTATATTGGATCACGCTATCTTGGTTGGCAAATCCAGCCTGACTCTCTCAAAACAGTTCAGGGACAAATTAATCACGCTCTTGAGAAAATAGCGAAGTCAAAAGAAGTAACTTCGCTAGGCTCAGGAAGAACAGATTCCGGGGTTCATGCTATTGGCCAAATCGTTAAGGTGAGCATTCCCCTCGAAATTAATCCTGAAAATTTATTGCGCGCCCTAAACTCTAATTTACCTGAAGATATAAGAGTGTTGGAAGCTGATCTGTGCAGTGGTGACTTTAACCCTGTTAGAGACGCTTTATGGAAGCGTTATGCCTATTTCTTCTATGTAGGAGAAGTTCTTCCCCCTAGTGCTTTTCAAAGGGTGACCTGGGAGAGAGCGGATTTTAATTTTTCGAAATTTGAGGCCGCACTAAGAGAGTTTGTGGGAACCCATGATTTTGTGAATTTTTCAACGAAAGGGACGGAAGTAAAGTCTACGATACGTACAATATTTAATGCAGAGCTCTGTGAAATGAGAGGATTTTTCCCTTATCAGGAGAGCTTTGGTGGAAAACTATATCGAGTTAGCTTTGAAGGCGATGGATTTTTGAAACAAATGGTAAGGCTCTTGATGGGGGCCTCTTTTATGGCCAGTCGTGGTAAAATAACGCCCAGTGATATTAGAATGTTTTTTCAAGAAGATAGAAGTGATAAAATTGGACCTGTTGCCAGTGCTGATGGGTTGTACCTCGAACACGTAGAATATCAATGTCCATGGGCTTCTAGTAATTGACATTTGGCTTCCAAATAGATAATTTCCCAACGAATTTAATATCTTATTGCGTTGTGACCAGACGAGTCGTCGGGGTCGCAAAAATGCTTAATTAAACTGATTTTTTAATATT
>JBFHGF010000169.1:0-6983 GCA_041583335.1 Bacteriovoracaceae bacterium | reverse complement strand
TTCTCCTATGGTGCGGTCGATACTCAATGTGCCCGTCCCAAACTCATCACCGACACTATCACCATGAGGACCGCCTTTGCCTAAGGCGCCAACATTGAGAGCATTTCCATCGGCAAATCCATGGTTGGTGAGGTGGCAAGTTGCACAGCTAATATCGTTATTACGAGATAGGACAGGATCGTTAAAAAGCATCCGCCCTAATTCAAGTTCTTCAGGACTGGGCTTCTTACCGAATACTTCTTTATAGTTGAGAGCAGGAAGCACTGGAGGGAAAGCAGGAAGATCTTTAGTAAGTGAACTTCTGAGGTATTTAGAGAGTTCTGGGTCCTTGTGCTCAGACCATCGATGTTCTGAACAACTCGCTAACGAGAGAAGAAAAAGAAGAAGAAAAGACGAAGGAGGGAGTTGCAGATAATTTCTCATAGCATGAATTATTGGATAACCATGAATCCACTATCATGAACACCTGCGGCCTGTACCGCACCAGTAATATTTCTTAACTCGACGATGGCATTACGCTTACACTCTCCATCCGTTTCATAACGGAGGCAGGGGTCATCGAGAACAAAGTTATAGGCGGTAAAACCATCCGGATTTTTGCTACGATTCATTAAGAGAGAAAATCCTGCCCCCAGTAAGAAACGTCGTTCTTGCGCCGAAGGCATTTGTAATAACGATCTATTCTTAAAGTAGAAGCTTACAACTCTATAGCTACTATTATTACCCGATACTCTAGTATTCGCACTGGGTACCCCACTGGTCTTTCGCGGCAAACAGTGGATCTCATTATGCTTCCCATTTTTAATGAGAAAAGGTCTCATATTGATATTGAGAGCTTCTTGAAGTGAATAACGTCTATTATTCCTATAGGGATTAACTCCGATACAACGAGTAAAGTACAGTGCGCTGCCAACAGAACCAATGGAAGAATCAAGTGTATGACTATCCTTAAAGTAATTAACGACTCCATAATCTTTTGTATTTAATGAACGCCTTAACTCTGTGCGATTGCTAATCGTGGTGACATCCTTTGCTTTCCAGCTAACACGATTGATTCTTTTCATATCGTTTCCAACAAAATAAGTCGCATCAAAATCAAAGTTATTCCAACTCACTCCCTTTGAAAAATTAGAGAGATGCTTGAGGTCAATATTGAGCTGTGCTTGAACGGCCAGTTTGGCCGACGCACTTCTTTTTTGTTTATTTGCAACTTTACTGCCGTAAATTACCCCCAATGAGATAATTCCAACCAGACCTGCGGCCACCATTACTTCAGCGAGTGAAAATCCTTTTTCACTGTTTATTTTTATCATTACTCAAACCTTTTTCTATATATTCATTTTTCTACTGTGGTAAATCAATAAGGGTTGCTGCAGGTTGATTTATAATCGTCAATAGAGCTCTTCCTGACTTTGACCCCAATACTTCATCTTTCCTAATCATATATCCCGAACATTTTGAATAATAAGACTTCATGCTGACTTTACCATCACCCGGAGTAAAGCAAAGATGATAACCCTCGGGAGACTTGGCCTCTCGGTTACCATAGTTAAAGCCAAATCGTGAGGCTGCATTATTGTCAAGTTTAATATAATTACCTGGACCTGGCTTTTTACCGGAGGCAATGACTTTCTTCTGACCGGGACTGGCGAGTTTAACTCTAAAGTCTGCTCCAGCAAGCTTGGCATTTAAAACACCAACCCAATCCTCTAGGTTTTGAATTTTAGGTGTCGTCGAATCATTAATTTTAGGATTCTCATGAAAGTGACTCGAGGAAAATAGTGAGAAGTGTTTACCCGCAGCAATAGTCATTGCTGGAGCATCAACTACGACAGAGCCGACCAGCTCGGCCCTAGGATTAATAAAATCTCCGTCACCATTAATGATAGTATAACCATTATCTGAGCCCGTAGGAATATACTTGGAAGTTCCTCCTACGTATTTGACGTCTGAAGAAGCATAGTACCAATTCTTATGGTAGTTATCAGGAGTTCCACCAGAGCTCATTCCAACCCAGGCCACAGGAATTTCGTCCTTCTTAACTTGGCGAGGGTTAGGGTAACCATACTGACCAGAAAAAGGATTGAGTTTACTCATGGCCGAAACCCATCCAACAGGGGTTGTTGGCGGGATAAAGACTCCCCCTTCTGCACTACAAATCATAGCTCCTTCGTCAAATTTAAAACTGTCTTTTTTACTAATAAAGTAGTCTCCATCTATCCCCTTTCTTCGACAAAGAAAGGGAATCCGCTTGGTACCAAAAGGCTTTTGCGCAGCGGCAGCAAAGAGTCCCTTGAATTTGATATGGTGAGAGAGAATAAAGGCCTTAGGCCCACTACTTTGACCAATTTCAAGCGAGCTAGGATATTTTTGAGCAACGAGACTTCCTCCACCTGTAAAATAGAGGGCAAAGCGATCTTGACTGTCATACTTAGGAGCAAAAGGAGGACGAGCGATAATATTAGATTTACCATCCCTTACCATGGCCACCCAAAAACGTTTCTGATTAGGAATCCCATTTTCAACAAACCATGAAGACATATCGACAATATCTTGTTTGTACTGAGGAGCAAGGAATATACCCTGTTGAGCGAGGTTGATAAAATCGTAATTTCCATCTTTATTTTTAGGAGCATCAAACTTACCACCAATATACTGATCTAATTCAGAAGGACGGGCCACTTCCCTTCCCATGCGATAGCAGCGGTTCCCCGCATCTGTGTAAGTCACATATGAAAGTGCTTCTTTATTATTGAGAACGTCACGGGCCAGAACATAGGCTCCAAAATTATAACAAAGTACGGGTAATTTCTTAGCACAGTCTTCAGGTTTATATTCAAGTTCATTAGTGCTGCGATTAAGAGTTGCACTCATACAAGAGGATTCAGAAGTGCTCCATGGCGTCCCTACTTTCTTTGCAGAAAAATAAGTGGCAGGAGTATTCACACGGGTCTTGCTCTCTTTCAAACTACATTCCGGTAATGAAGAATCTAAAGGCTGACTCGGCATGGCCGCCATGGGTCCAAAAGTTCCCAATCCAAATTGAGAACAGTTTTTCATATAGCAAGCGGTACACCCAAGCTCTTGGCCAGAACTATATTGATAACTCTCTAAGCTACTTGCAAAGCGGGACTTTAGATATGGTGTATAACGATCTTCCCAGGAAGCATCGTTAGTATTGTAATTTGTTTGTTCTGTACAAATCGAGCGACAAACCTTTGTCGCATCCTTTGAGTTTCTATCTGTGATCATAAAGGCCAAAGAGTGTGCTCCTTTAAGAGTAGATTCTTCACCGGCCTTCTTAGTATCATTGCGAAAGGTATAGGTTTGATTAGAAGTACTAAAGAGGTCTCCCCCTGATCCTTTCTTTAATTGGATACGCGGTTTAAACGTCATTGTATTGGAACCATTTCCGTCATTAACCTTATTATATTTATTGTACTGAACATTTGTGTAGAGGTTGATCGGACCGTATTCTCTTTGATTAGACTTTACTTGTGGACAACGGTACTTAGTCTCATTACAAGAACCGAAAATATTCTTTGAAGTATCCGAGGTGATAAAGTTACCATTATTGGTCACAATCCCCGCTTGAACCTGGGTTTTCTTCCAGTTGATATCAATGGGCTCTTTTAAGTTCCCAGTAAATCCAGAACGATTGTAAACGGTCATCCCACTGGGGTCAGAAGCACCAGAGCCATTGAGAGAGAGTTTAACTTTTGTCTTTCCATCTTTAAGAGTGTAATCACAGACCCCGACGTTTGGCGCCCAAAAGAAGTCACTCATAACTTTCTTACGGCGCTCCATCTTGTCATTATTAAAGTTAACTGTGGCGACGATTTCAAAGCCAATATCTTTGGCATCATAGAGCTTACGATCACTCAATGTAAGGCGTTTAAAGAGACTTCCTCCTCCATTAGTATGAGGATTCATATTCACGGGATAGATGGCCACGGATGCAATGATATCTTTCTTTTCCAGATCTCCTTCCGAAAATGATGCCACGACTTTAGAAGGAATGACTTTATAACATTTACCCCATGCTCCCTTAAGTTCACATTCTTTATTTTTTGTCTCTTGCCAGCTGGGAAAGAAATTATCCCAGTTGCTGTCGTTATTAAATACTTTTCCGGCATTGGCCAATGAGATATTGATCGAACCTACACCCGGACTTAATGTTGGGGAAGAGACCAAGGGACATACCCCACGAACCTTGCGACCATTTGCATCTTCACTTTTAGAGAGGAGATTGGTGGCCCCTTTTATCAAGTCTTCATTGAGTAAAGTAGCGTTGGTTTGCACGATAGATCTTCTTTCACTATCGACAGAGAGGGATTTTGTTTTAACGAGAATTAATGCACCAATTCCTAGAATACCCGCTGCAACAACTACCTCTGCTAAGCTAAAACCCTTATCATTCTTTGACCATTTTTTCATTGAGAACCCTTATTCCTTAAGTTTTGATTCGTCTCTAAAGTTGTAATTAAATTAGTGAGGAGATACGACATAGACCGTCGTATTGGTTTCAAGTTTTCCCTTAAAACTCCCCTCATCCTTAAGTACAGAGCTATTGAGACGAAAGGGCTCTATATTGCTTAGCTTACTATTCACATTGATTTTATAATTAAGCTTACCTGCGGGCTCAGAGTGTTGAGAAATTTCTTGAGTTTGATAATCGGGCCCACGCCCTGATACTGTTTTACTCACGTTCTTCACAAAAGTTCCACATTCGACTTGATCTACCCATTCCACTTTATTACCGGCCTCTAAGTAATCATTTAAGGGGACTTCGACACTGCGGCTAGCGGGGATATTCACGCCCTGAACTTCTTTCTTAAAAGTTACACTTCTTTCATAGTCCAGATCATAGAGCGCACCTGGTCCTAAGTTCTCTGTAACCGCAATCACATCCGTTTTTGTATTGGCATCAATAGTAAAAGGGCCACGACAAGCGGGATAGGGATGCTCACCTTTTGAAGCATTACAAAGGCTAATACACTCTGAATCAATAACCGTGAGATGAGGAATAGCAATTGGTCGTTTAAAAATCGCTGAGCCACGAATAACATTATTATTCTTATCCTCTGCACCTAGGTTTAGTTCAAGATCAACTTTTACCACGTAATGATCATTATCGATGGCCTTGATCTCATCACTTTTTTCACCTACAACTGAGCGAAGTGATTCATTCTTATTTACATCGACTAAGTAAAATTTAACCGAGCCTTTATAACGGCTAATGGCATTGGGTTCTTCTTCAGGATTTCCATCAATCAGATTAAAAGTGAGGGAGTCATCACTGGCCTTCACTCCTTTATCCGTAAAACCAAACTCATTGGGCTTATAAGTTTTTTCATTCTTTAGACCACCCCAACGGCATTGAAGTGGCGTACTGCCCGCCCCCCAAGGGGCCGACTTACAGAGGATAAGGTTATTGCTAATCAGAAAACCGGCCATGGAAAAAACTTTCTGAGCTTCGGCCCTTGCTCTAATATCCTTAACTTCTTTGGCGGTAATGTCACTGGACTGCTGAGTAGTTTTCATCACATAGAAACTCCCCACACCTACGGCCACCATAAAAAGCATTGCTGCACCTAGGGCCACCCCTTTCTCATTTCTTAACATAAGAATTCCTCTATAAAATATTTTCTCTTTAGATAAGTATAATATAGGTTCCTAAAAGGTGGAAAAAATTAAAGATTTAACACTTTTTACCTATCTTAACTGACCAAAATTGGAGTCACTCTATAGGTCAAATATTAGAAATCTTGTGTCTACTATTCCTCTTTAAAAGAGACCATTCGCTAATTTGCGATCCAACTCTTTGAAGCTCTCAAGAAAATGAACTTCTTTGATCCATTTAAATTTGGGAAATTCAAGCTTCCACGCCCCTCCGATCACTATTTCCACAGGATGTTGTAAATTCTGATCAAGATTTTGAAGGTAGGGAATGACTTCTTTGTCATATGGCCAGTTTTCAGAGTGGATGGTTCCTAAAATAAGGCGATCACATTTTAGAGCATCGATGGCCTGCCCCAACGAATCGGCCGGATGTCCAGCACCCAAATACTGAGTGACACAACCATTAATTCCACAGATAAGATCTGCAATGATAATGGGTAACTCGTGATGATTTCCCTCTGGGGTAGCAAGAGCATAGCGATGGAGCGAACTGCGTGACCTCACAAAGGTATCAATAGGTGACTTGAGTTCGCTAAAGTTACCGCGAATAAGGGTTGAAACAATATGTTCTTGGGACACAGAGAACTTTCCTTCCATAACAGCATCACCAACGAGGCGAATGATGGGAATACAGAGTTCAAAAATAAATTCTTTAACACTCAAGAGTGTGCGCTGGCGATTGAGCTCGTTATTGAATTCATCAAATTGATAACAAGAAACTTTTAGCATTAGCGATTCGAGCACAGCAGAATAATCAACAATGTCCTTTGGGCTCGAGGTGGAATCCACTATGGACTGGGTATTTTCTAAAAGCTGATAGAGTTCATGATTGGATTTATGAGCAATCTGAGAAATGGAAAAGCCTTTCTTGAGCAGGAAAGAGAGGGCCATGGCCTTCTTTAAATCCCTTTGGCCATAGACTCTATGGCCCGAATCCCCTCGTTTAGGCACGAAGGCCTGGTAGCGCTTCTCCCAAGCACGAAGGGTTTGGGGCAAGATACCACAAGCATCTGAAATTACTTTAATAGTCAGAACATCGCTCATATTTTTTCCTTGTCTATTGATTTCTCTGGACTTTTGGCTCGTCTTATTGCGCGCTTTTGTATATAATAATATATATACAAAATATAAACAACAAAGCGGAGTCGTTTATGAAAATCTTGATCACAGGGGCAACAGGTTTGGTAGGAAAACGTTTAGTCGAGAGGCTATTTGATCTCGGATATAGTGACCTTAATGTACTGACTCGAGATAAGTCTCGGGCCCAAAAAGACTTCCCTTATCCCGTCACTTTCTTTGAA
>JBFHGF010000168.1:0-7015 GCA_041583335.1 Bacteriovoracaceae bacterium | reverse complement strand
GGGAAGCAAATGATTTAGCAAAATTCCAGGCCTGTCTATTTTGATGATCATATTCCGTTTCAACTCTATCTTTTGAGATAACGTAGTGACCTTCACGGCCAGAGTTGGCCCCAACCATGACTGCACCAACTGCTCCTCCAAGGGCGGCCAGGTAGAGCTTGGAAAAGAAGTTCTTTGCTTTATTTTCTGCGATATTAACGATGAGGTGATTTTGTGAATCACAATGTGGGCAATAGGCCATAGATATTCCTCCGGTCTAGATTTCTTTATCTATCCTTCGGTCCTGAAATTGAGTTCTTATAGTCAAGTTTTCTTAGGTTTGAGCCCTTTTTGAGGGAAGTTACTAATATCACTAGTGATCTTATATGGAGTTGGAAAGTGTCCATAAAGTATACACGAGGGGTAATACTTTCACTTAACTCCATCTTCTCTCTCATTTCCACTAAACTCTGCGCATTAAAAATCTCAGTTATTTTGAGCCTTTTTAAAACCCCAAAAACAAAGGACTTTAGAGATGAAACGCGCAGTATCTATTTTGCTACTTGCCTTGATGGCCGTAGTTAATGTTCAGGCATCTGATCGAGCATTCGATTTTAGAGATGCAGGAAAAGTGAACTATTTAGACATGGAAAGAGAGATTTCTCCTGGCCTAGATTATGCCAAAGTTGAGATTCTTGACATTAGGCACTCCTACAATCCGATTGCCTATTTATCTTCCTTAACGAGTGATTACAATAGTTATGTGATTACTATGATCGTTAATAAGACAAGTAAGGTTACTTGTGATCTTTTTGAAATCACTGATGAAAGGTCAATGATGATTAAGCAGTGTAAAGGTGGACGTAGAGAAGTTGAACATGTCGGCTTTCTCTACTATGAAAATCTAAGAGATTAGTTCTTTCTTTAATACGTCCAAGCGATGTGAGTGATTTCATACTGCTTGGACGTTTATGTATTTCAAAAAACTATTTTAAATTCTTTAATGCGCTAATGAGAGTCTCATCTTTTTTGGCGAAACAAAATCGAACAATCCTTGAGCCTTCATCTGATTTTAAATAAAAGGCAGATGTTGGTATGACGGCCACCTTATTTTCCACGATAAGCTTCTTACAGTAATCGATATCATTTTCACCATCGGGGAGTTGAACGAGAGCAAAGTAGGTTCCCGCAGGATTCAATACGTTAAGACCAGCTTCTTTTAGACCAGAGACGAGAATATCGCGCTTTCTTTTGTAGTCGGCCTTGAACTCGACGAGGTAGTCATCCATTTTTTCTAGTGCATGGGCCATGGCCACTTGAAAGGGATGGGAAACAGAGAAAACATTGAATTGATGAACCTTGTGGATGGCCGCAATAATTTCGGGACTTGAAGCGGCCCAGCCAATTTTCCAGCCTGTGAGACCAAAAGTCTTACCTGTAGAGGAAATGGTAATCGTTCGCTCTTTCATGGCCTCTAAAGTGGCCGTTGGGATATGGGGCCTCTCAAAGGTTAAGAACTCATAAACTTCATCACTCATGACATAGAGGTCATTATCGATGGCAAAGGTAGAGAGTTCTTCAAGCTCTTGGCGCTCATAAACTTTTCCGGTGGGATTATGAGGGTTGTTGATAATGAGCATTTTTGTCTTATCGGAGTACGCAGCTTTAATGTCTTCCATCGAAAAGCTAAAGTTGGGGGCTTTCAGAGTTACCGGGGTTACCTTGGCCCCAGCAAGCTCGATGGAGGCAATATAGGAGTCGTAAATAGGCTCAAGAACGATTACTTCGTCACCGGGATTAAGAAGAGCTAAGCAGGTACAGAAAATGGCTTCTGTAGCTCCATTAGTAACAAGAACCTCTGACTGGGGGTTGTAGTCAAGTTGGTAGAAGCGTTGGTAGTTCTTAGAGATGGCCTCTCTTAAGGGAAGAATTCCCATGGAAGGGGCATATTGGTTTTGGCCTTGGTTGAGGGCCCGGGTTGCAAGATCAATGACCCATTTCGGACCATCAAAGTCGGGAAATCCTTGCGATAAATTGATTGCTTTATTCTCCATGGCCATTTTAGTCATGGTCGAGAAGATTGATTCCTTAAAATTATCCACAGTATTGTTTATTGACTTCATATTTTTCCTATTATTTCTGCTTGTTGAGCTATTATTACTATACACAGATGGCCAAAAAAAGGTTTTTTTTCTATAGAATATAGTACATATCGTCATCATATTGGGAGAATCATCTATGTCCTTTATTACAAGTGCACTAGATCACGAGGAAATGAAGAAACTTGCGACCCTCGTTCGTGTTATGAATACCATGGGACATAATCCCGCCACCAGTGGGAACTACTCACTGCGCTCTAAAACCAATGAGAATATGGCCCTTGTTTCTGAGTCGGGAATTGATAAGAGTCAATTTGGAGTTGAGCATTTTCTCCCCATCAATTACGTAACCCGCACTCCTGATGAAAGTGTAACTTTAGCCGCACGTAAGTCCTCAGATGAGACCGATATTCATCTCTCCATTTACCAAGCGACCAAGGCCAACTGTGTTCTGCATAGCCATATGCTTGATGCCCTTCTCTTTGCCGACCTCTTTGCTGGAGAGGATTATGCAACTTTATCTGGACTTGAGCTTCTTAAAGGTTTCAAAGGCATTAAAACACACGAAGTAGAAATAAAAATTCCTTGCTTTGAAAATACGCAAGACATTCACGACCTTTCATTGAAAGTGATTCCTCTTATTGAAGATAATAAAGGATGTTATGGACTTCTTCTTAGGGGCCATGGGATTTATGTATGGGGAGAGTCTGTGGAAGAGGCCAAAAGGCACCTTGAAGTTTTTGAGTACTTATTTAAATATTATCTAAACACCCAAAGGGTTAAATAGGAGTTGAAGAGATGGCGAAACTCTATATCGCAAATAGCGAAAAGACAGTTACTGACTTCAATGAAATTAAAACGATTTTAGCAACTCATAAGATCATGATTGATCAGTGGGAGGCGAATACTCCTCTTGCCGATGATGCCGATCAAGAGACTATCCTTCGTGCCTATGAGCATGAGCTTAGGCCCTATATGGAGCAAAATGGCTTTGAAACGGCCGACGTGATTAACGTCAACCCAGATACGGAGAATATAGAGGCCATTCGTGAGAAGTTTATGAAAGAGCATATCCATACGGAAGATGAGATTCGCTTCTTTGTGGATGGTGAAGGTATTTTTTGGTTTCATTTAGATGATGGTGAAGTACTCGGGGTTACTTGTAATGCAGGCGACTTTATGGCCGTGCCTAAGAATTATAAACACTGGTTTGATTTAGCACCGAAATACTTTGTTAAAGCTATCCGCATTTTTTCTAACCAAGAAGGGTGGGTGCCTCATTATACTAACTCTGGTGTCGATGCGAGATATAACCCATGAAATTTATCTTAATGGATGTTGAAGGGACAACGACTTCAATTAGCTTTGTTCACGAAGTGCTCTTTCCCTTTTCAAAAGAGAAGATGGAGAGCTTTATTCTTGAGAACTTAGAAAATACTGAAGTGAGAAGTTGCCTTGATTTGGTAAAAAAAGATGCTGCACAAGAAGGCCTGGGCCCTCTTGATGATAAAGGGTGCATAGGACTACTTTTAAAGTGGATTAAAGAAGATCGCAAGCACTTTGCTCTTAAGAACCTTCAAGGCCTAATTTGGGAGGAAGGTTATAAAAGTGGCGTAATTAAAGGCCATGTCTATGAAGATGTATTGCCTTGTTTTAAGAAGTGGAAGGATTCTGGATTAAATCTTGGGATCTACTCTTCAGGATCAGTGAAGGCCCAGCACTTAATTTTTGAATACTCTAGCGCAGGAAACCTACGCCCTTATTTATCGGCCCATTTTGATACACAAGTGGGTCATAAAAGAGAAGTGGGCTCATATACGAATATTGCTCGTGAGCTCAACTTAGCTCCCTCTGATATTCTTTTTCTATCAGATATAAGAGAAGAGCTTGATGCGGCCAAAGAGGCGGGAATGAATACGACGCAGCTGGTGCGTGATGAAAATGTTATCCTTGGGGACCACTCTCAGGTGGGAAGTTTTTTAGAATTATGAGTAATGAAAATAGAATTAAGATATTTGTAGCAGATCAGTTTGACCCTTGGTTCAATCTCGCCACTGAGAATTGGATCTTTAATGATATGGATACCCGTTATCATGTTCTCTTTCTGTGGAGAAACTCGGAAACCGTTGTCATTGGTAAACATCAAAATCCGTGGACAGAGTGTATTACTAGTAAAATGGAAGAAGATGGTGTCAAACTCACGAGAAGGCAAAGTGGGGGAGGAGCGGTTTATCACGATTTGGGAAACACTAACTTTACCTTTATGTCATCAAAAGAGTCCTATGATAAAGAGGCCAATACTCAGATCATTACCAATGCTTTAAAAACCTTTGGTGTTGAGGCCTATCCCAATGGAAGAAATGATATTGAGGTGACGACAGATCAAGGAGCAAGGAAAATTTCAGGATCTGCTTTTAAGGTAAATAAAGATAGAAGTTTTCATCATGGTACTTTATTAATTAATACTGACTTGAGTAAGTTAGCAAATTACCTCAATCCCAATAAGAAGAAATTAGAATCAAAGGGGATTAAATCAACGCGAGCTCGCGTGGCCAATCTGGTTGAAATTAATCCTGATATCAATCACGAGAACCTCAGTGATGCTATTATCAAAGAGTTTCGCCGCTACTACGACGCTCATGCAGAGGTCGAAGTATTGGATTATGAATTCTTGAAATCACATCCGCAGCTTTTTGAGTACTATGAGCAATTAAAAGACTGGAACTGGGTTTATGGCAAAACGCCGAAGTTCAACCATACCTTTGAAGAACGATTTCCTTGGGGTGGGGTGGAAGTTCATCTTAATTCTAATAAAGGATTAATAGACGATGTCACGATCTTCAGCGATTGTTTACATCCGCCTTTGATAGAGTCTTTTATGCAATCCCTTAAAGGGGTGTCCTATAACCCTCAGGCCGTTTTGGAGGCTCTGAACTGCCTTCAAAATGATTTTCCCAATCACCAAAGTGAAACCAATGACTTTTCACAGTGGTTGATCACTAATATTAGCTGATTGCTTAGAACGAGAAAAGATGAAGCCATTTGAAGACTTCAGTACCATAAGAAGATATCCCCATAATGAGACCTTAAAGGCCTGGGATGCTGCCGATGAATTAGTCTTAGAGGAATTGGCCACTTATAAAGATATATTGGATCGTAAGATTTTAATTCTCAATGATTCATTCGGAGCTTTGAGCATTGCTCTTGGAAAGTCAGCCCCTCTAACTTATACAGATTCATATGTTTCTTCAAAGGGGATGAGTCTCAATGCTGAGGGGTTGAAGGTTATTCATGACCTGAGTGATGTGAGAGCAGAGTTTGATCTCGTTATCGTTAAAATTCCCAAGAGCTTATCCTTCTTTGAAGATATTTTGGCCACTTTAAATCAATGTTTGGCCCCCCAAACTCCAGTGATTTTCTCGTCCATGGTTAAATATATGGTTAAGGGGCAATTTGACTTGATTCAAGAGTACTTAGGAGAAACGCGTACTAGTTTGGCCAAGAAGAAGGCACGGCTTATCTTTTGTGAAAAGCGAGAAAAGACTCAGGCAAAGAAAGAGAACCCTTATCCTAAGAGTATTTTTATAGAAGAAATGAAAAGAGAATTCTTAAATCACTCGAACCTCTTTTCTCGTCATAAACTAGATATTGGAACACGTTTCTTCCTAGAGCATATCCCTTGTGGTGATTTTAAATCCATTGTCGATTTGGGATGTGCCAATGGCATTGTCGGAATCAAAGCAAAGCTTAATAATCCCCACGCTCTGATCACATTTACAGATGACTCCTATATGGCCATTAAGAGTGCTCAGCATAATTATGATTCTCATTCTTTTGCCGATAGGGCACAGTTTCTCTGGACGAATTGCTTTGAGACAGGTGAGGCCAATTCTCAGGACTTAGTTCTCTGTAATCCACCCTTTCATCAAAATCAAACCGTAGGCACCCATATTGCCTTTCAAATGTTTAAAGACGCAAAGAGAGCTTTGAGAAAGGGGGGATTTATAAGAGTGATTGGCAATTCACATCTTGGTTATCAGCACACCCTCAAAAAAATCTTTGGAAATTCTAAGATTGTCGCTCAAAATAAAAAGTTTTTAATTATCGATGCCTTCAGGCAATAAGCTGATCTTGCCCTTCTAGGCCGCGACCTTGTGACCCACAAGGTAGAGCTGAATGCTGGATATAAAGTCATGGGAGCTGATGGGCTTGCTTAGGATATGGTATTTCTCTGTGTGGATATCTTCTCCACCAAGGCCTGAAATATGATGAACAGGGACGTGATAGTGCTTCTCTTCGAGAAGGTCAAAAATCTTAAGTCCACTTTCATCTGGAAGACGTATATCACACACAATCAGGCTTGGAAGAAAGGCCTCTTCGGCCAACTGGTTTACGGCATCTTTGATATTTGTAAACTTCTTTACATGAATTTCTTTAAAGGACTCATCAATAAAATCCTCATAGGTCTCTAGGATATCTTGGTCATCATCAATAAGGTAAATCGTACTTCGAAGTGACTTCTTTCGTTTCCAGAAAAACATATGCTCTCCTTTTTTCTCAACCCATTTGGATATGTTCATTATCGGTACAAGTAAAAATTCAAACAAGTAAAGTTTGCTCGTTAACTTAGTTAAGATTCTAAAGGCTTATTGATTGAATAAAGTTCCAACATACTTCTTCAAAATAGTGGTTATTGAATTGAGAAGAGAGTTGGAACTTTATAAAAGGTGGCTAGAGGTATTTACGGGCCAGCATACGCTGGCGATTATCTAAGTTCATCTCTTTGCCATCAATCCATATCCTTTCTGGATTGGCCATGGGCTCAAGAGGGTCAGCGTTCCACAGAATAAAGGTCGCAGGTTGATTGACCTGTAATGTGGCAAAATCTTTTTCAACTCCATAGATTTTAGCAGGGCCTGCGGTAATGGCCGCAAAGG
>JBFHGF010000167.1:0-7017 GCA_041583335.1 Bacteriovoracaceae bacterium | reverse complement strand
GAACGACATCTTCTCCTGTTTCAGTTGTGGTCAATGACTATATTTCAGTCATTGCTAGTGAAGCTTTTGATGGTAATAACTTTGTTCAGACTGGTGCCGCCGGATTTATCGTCGATGATACTGTTGCTTTAGGTAGTGTACCTTCAGCTTTTGTTGTTAATACGGGAGATTCTAATTATGGATCAGAAAGATTCAGAGTAAGTTCAAATGGTCGCGTGGGAATTGGAACGAGTTCTCCAAATCATTTATTAGAGGTTGGATCAGGAGGAGGTACCTCGGGTATCGCTAGTGCTAGTGTTCTTTTCACTAAAGCAGGAAATAATGCCTTGAGTATAATGAATACTTCAAGTGGTATGGAGGGAACCATGTATGTTGGTGCTTCCAATGTAAAAGCGGGGTCAGTAACCAGTACTAATTATGTTCTTATGACCGGTAATACTGATCGAATGACAATTGATACCACTGGGAATATTGGTATTGGGACGAGCACTCCTAGTTCTATGTTAGACGTTAATGGTAGAGTTACGGCCGTTCAGGGGCTGACGGTAGGAAAGGATGGTTCAAACTCTGACGGGGGAATCGAAATCATCAGTGATAATAACCCCGCATCTTTTATTGATTTTAAAGGGGCAGGTAATGAAGCGGTAGATTACGTTGGACGAATTATTTATGATGACTCCACGGGATTTAGCATTCACACAAATTCATCTGGTACTTCTTCGCTTACCATTTTAAACTCAAGAAATGTTGGGGTGGGAACCGATTCTCCAGGATCGAAGTTCCAAGTGGGAGCAAGCGGTGACGGAACAGTGGCCACGGCCAATGCTTGGAACACATTTTCTGATGAGAGACTCAAGAGAGACCTGGCCTCTATCCAAGATCCCGAAGAAATTTTGGAGAAGATTAATGGTTACTTCTATTACTGGAAAGATGGAGCAGATAACTCACGACAGTTAGGGGTGATTGCCCAAGAGATTCGAGCTGTTTTACCAGAAATAGTCAAAGAATCCAGTAGTGGAATTCTCACCGTAGATTATTCAAAGCTCTCAGCATTTCTTATTGAAGTGGCCAAGAAGCAGCAGGCCCGCCTTGAGTCTCATGAACAAAGAGTTGAGAAACTTGAGGCTCAGAACCAAGCTCTAAAAGATTATCTTTGTGCAAAAGATCAAGATGCTCCTTTCTGTCACAACTAGCTTTATCTTTGACATAGCTTGTTAATGAAAACTATTATGGGGCATGATTGATTTAATTAAAAATAGACTCTATCCCTATATTAAGCCTTATAAAGGGCGCGCTCTGGCTGCCCTTTTTCTCTCTCTCATATTGGCCGCTATCGGCGCACTACAAGTATCCTTGGTGAAGCCATTATTTGATAAAGGACTTAGTCCCGATTCGACGCGAGAAGATGCCCTTATCTTGGCCGCTCAGCTTCTTGGACTAGGACTACTTAATTTTCCCTGCCGTTTCTTTCACTTCTATTGGTTGCGCTACATTACAGATCGTGCCACGTGTTCGGTTCGAGAAGAAATTTTCTCTAAGATTCAACACCTTCCCACCAGTTTCTTTGCCAAGAGTAAGCAAGGGGAACTTATCTCTCATCTTCTTAGTGACACTCTTGTTTTCTCTCAAGGTTTTCGGGCTTCTATTGATTTAATTCGAGAACCCTTAAAGGCCGCGGCCTATTTAGGCATGGCCTTCTATGCCGATTGGCAACTGACTATTGTGATCTTTGTGATTGCGCCCTTTCTGGTCATGATTTTTGGTATTAGTGGAAAGAAGGTAAAGAATAATCAGGGGAATGTTCAGGCAAGTCAGGGAGACTTTACTCATAATATCGCAGAAGGAATTGGCGCTCATAAGATAATGAAGGCCTTTAATTTACAAAAATTTGTCTTTGGTCGCTTCTCTCGCAGTCAGGAGAACTTCTTTAGTGCTCAAATGAAAACCACTTTTGTAGAAGAGCTGGCCCATCCATTTGTTGAGGTTGTGGGGGCGATGGCCTTCGCGGGAGTAATCGTTTTCGCCCACCATCGCATTCAGATAGGGGCTACTACGATTGGTCAATTCGTCTCCTTTATTGCGGCCTTGGCCCTCTTTATGGACCCGATAAGAAAGTTTTCTCAATCCAATGTGAAGCTGTCCCAGTCTCGTGCAGCGAGTGATCGTATTCATAAACTCTTAAGTCTTCCTGTTGAAATTGATAAAGGAAATATTCGTGACCATAAATTTCAAAGAAATATTGAGGTAAAGAATTTAACCTTCAGCTATGGAGAAGGGGATGTGGTCAAAGACTTTTCTTTTCAAGTAGAAAAAGGGGAAAAGGTTGCGCTCGTTGGACTTTCGGGCTCAGGAAAATCGACTTTGATTAACTTGCTGTTGGGTCTTTATCCTGTGCCTAAGAAATCTATCTATATTGATGGAGCAGAGATTCAAGACTACTCTTTGCAAAACCTGCGCTCTTTCTTTGGTCTCGTTAGTCAGGATATTTTTCTCTTTAATGATACTTTGAGGGAGAACCTCTGCCTTGGTAAGACCTTCTCTGAAGAACAGATTAAAGAGGCCTTAAGGGTAGCTTACTGTGATGAGTTTATTGATAAGCTTCCAGAAGGACTTGATACTATTATAGGTGATCGAGGAACACGCCTTTCTGGAGGGCAGCAACAGAGAATTACGATCGCAAGGGCCTATCTTCAAGAAAGTCCCATTCTTCTCTTTGATGAAGCTACATCGGCGCTTGATAATGAATCTGAAAAGGTTGTTCAAAAGGCCTTAGATAATCTGGCCGGGCAAAAAACAGTGATTGCTGTCGCCCATCGACTCTCAACGATTCAAGACTTTGATCGCATCTATGTACTTCATGATGGCAAAATAGTAGAGCAAGGTCGTCATGGGGAGCTCATGAACAATCAGGGTGAATATGCCAAGCTCTATGAACTTTCAAAAGTTTCTTCCTAGGACATGTCCTTTTCCAAGACTCTTTGTGCTGATGTCCTGGCCTTTAAAGCAACCGTAAGAAAATGTCTTTAATGTAGTACTAGAGCATCAGCACCGTCTAGTATCTGACTGCCTATTTTCTGGGGAAACTCTTTCCTTAATAAAAATTACTGATAATGTGATATCAGATAGTTAATCTTTTCACTCTAGAGTTCAATTAAATTGCTAAGTTAAGATATGACTGGGTGATATAATTTACTTTATGATCAAATCACTTATCTCCTCATTTGTTACCAGAATAACAGTAGTTACCTTGCTGTTAAATGTCCTCTTTATTCCTGAGGTCAGGGCGCTGGCAGTTGTCGATTCTATTAGCGATAAGATTGGGGATAAGGTTAGGCAGGCACTGGTCAATTCTGGATGTAGACAGATTAAGCAGAAGGTTTCTGAAGGTATTTCCGGTGAAATTGGATGTAAGGCCTTAGATATAGCTTCGCAAACAGAAGCTGATGGAGTGAAGAATCATCTGATCAATATTGTTCTTATGCTCTCCATGGTTGTATCGCTAATCAACACGAAGTGCGGATTGACAGAGCGAGGTAAGAAGCACCTGCCCAAGTCTTATACTGCAAATGTCACCCATTGGATTCATAAGTTGGCCGCTCTCGTTTATCTATATGCAGATTTTCAGAATATGAAGAAGAATCTAGAGATCTTCAAAGATCTTGAAGATCTTGCAGCTTCAACAAATAGTGCTCAGGCAGATGTTTTACAAATTCAGCTTGATGCTAAAGAAGAGCAAAAGGCATCTTATGAAGATAAGAAAAAACTTTTGGCAACGGCCTCTTTGGCCCTAGGTTCGGTCGCCGCTGTTGAGACGGGCATGGTTGCCTCCATGTTCTCTATGGGGGTGTGGAATTCTGGTAATGAAGAAGTCCAATGTGGAACCTCGAATCTTTCTCTTTCGTCTTGTAAAAATCCCGGTACTGCTCAAGCATCCGTGATGGATAATATCAAATCAGTTGCTACTTCGATTAAAGATGGATGTGTTTCCTATTACAAGAGCATTAACTATGCGGGCTCTCTTATTAAAACCGCCAGAGAAGAGGCCGTGCGCATGGCCATCTCTCAGGTCACATCTCGGGTAAATAATGCCGTTAGTGAACAGGGGCAGGGCGCTAAGATTATGACTCAGGCCACGACGAGTGTGGCCGGAGGACGTGCAAATTCTTATCTGAATAAGCAGATTCAGGAGTCGGTGAGTTTTCTCTCTGACCCTGAGAATTCTGAAAATCTTTTTGGCGTTTACAACGATACTCTTGCGGGGAAATGTATCACTGATGGAATTAACAGCAAGGTTGAGGAGTGGACTAAACAAGGGGCTCTGGCCGCAGCGGTTTCTGCGACGGCGTCTACTCCTGCTGGGGCTGCCGCTATTGCTGCAAACTGTGGTTTTCAATTGAACTTGAAAAATAAGAATTGCCACTGTGCTCTTCGAAATATTGGGGGAACCAAGCATGCCCTCGCTATTTATCAACAGAACTTGAAGCTTGATGAATTGGGTGGAAAGACAAAAGTTAGAGAAGAGATAAGTTCTGAACAGGCGATTGATGACTTTAAGAAAGTAGGGGCTTCCCAATCGAATGAATCCGAAACGAGGGGGAGTCAAAAAGTACCCTACGTCTCAAGTCTACCTGGAGTTGAGACTATGGAGGAAATTTGTGGGGTCGATTATATTAACTGGGGAGTTCGCCATGACCTTAACTGTGTTTCCATTTTTAAAGGTGATGATGAATTAAAGAAGCAAGATACCACCGCAGGAGTAAGTTCTGACGCTATAAGTAAAATGCTCGACTCTGAATTAAAAAAGATCATGAACCTTGATCCCTACTTAATTTCTGCGTTCTTAAATAATGGCCAAAACTTAAGGCTAATCGACTACCTCTCCTATGGAGAGATGACTGAAGATTACGTGGCGATGGCCTTGGAAGATAAGAAGGAAGTTGACCATGCCCTAAGTGCTTTAGGGCAAGCGATTCTCGGACTACAAAACTTTATGATTGATGAGGCCCAGGCGGCAGGAGTTACTTTTACTAACTCTAGTGAAATGTGGTCCGAGTTGGGATTGAATACGGTTGGGATGATTTTGGTTTCTGCCCTCTATGATGATGTGACTGAAGTGGTTACGGAATTCCATAAGACACCTTTTAGAAGAGCGATATTGTTTTTAACCAGCTATTCCATGACCAAGGCCAATGTTGTTCAAACGGATGCGACGATTGAAAATATTGATCAGGACATTAAGAAAATAGAAAGCTTTATTGATGATTATAAGAAAGAGACGACCTATCATTTTTGGAACGATATGGAAGACTTTTTTAATCCTATCTCCACTGCTTATGCTGCCCCAAAGTATTGGCCCAAGAAAGAGCGTCCACGTGTATGTTTGCAGGGGAGTTCTCTTGATCCCAATTGTGAGTGTTTAGCGGGGAAGGGAAAGTGTGGTTTTAATATCGCTTTTGATAAAGATTCAGAGCTTTTTCAAAATGGCAGTATTCTTGAGCTTATGAAGGCGCAAGTGGGGTTCGTCCAAAGGGCTTCCCAAGGGAAAGTTACCAATAAAACGATTTATCTCTATGATAAGAAAATGGAAGCCCTAAGTAAAAATATGGACCCCATGGTGGCCAGTCGTAACTTGGCCTTTATTTCAGAGAAGATGGGAAGAGGAAGGATTGATATCGAAAAAGCTTCCCGCGAGCTCTATGAGCATTTGGCCGGTACTCTGCAAAAAGAAGCGAAGACAAAAGGGTATAGCGTACCTTTTGAGAAAAAGGAGAGTGGATCTTCTAAGTTATCTCAAAAAGAGCGCGCCCCTAAGCTATCGAATGGAACAGAGGGAGAGGTGAGCATTGGGGTTGCAAGCAATGGAAGCGCTGCTCCTAAAATCAATAACTCTGAGTATCGAGATAGCTTCAATTACGAAAATGACGACGTAAAGTATGTATTGGATGAAATCGAAACCAATAAGCAAATGAACCTCTTTCAAAAGATTTCAAGAAGATATTTTAAAGTCATTCACTCGGGGCGCTTGGATCAATAGTAGTAGTGTTCATAAAGATAATGCACCGTTTATTTAAAAAATAAAAAAAATGAACAGAAGCGAATAACCGTACTTTCTTGTCCATACCCTTTCCTGTATATTTGAGTCACTTTTAGTGAATATTCGTTCTTCCACACAATCCCGTTGTGGCGAGCTATTCACATACTCAAGGAGTGCGTTGTGTCAGAAAGCAACCTAAAGTCCATGGCCGATCTCTCAGGCCTTTGTAAGCGTCGCGGATTCTTATTTCAAAGTTCAGAAATTTATGGAGGAGTAGGAGGCTGTTATGACTACGGACCTCTCGGAATCGAATTAAAAAAGAATGTAATGGATAGCTGGTGGAAATCCATGACCTATCGTGAAGATGTAGTGGGAGTTGATGCTTCCATTCTTATGAATCCGATGGTGTGGAAAGCATCTGGCCACGTTGACGGTTTTTCTGATCCGATGGTCGATTGTAAAGAATGTAAGAATCGTTTCCGTGCTGATAAAATTGATACTACGGCCCCCTGTCCGAATTGTGGGGCAAAAGATAAATTTACAGAGCCTCGTGATTTCAATCTTATGTTTAAAACTCAGATGGGACCTGTTGAAGATTCCTCATCTACCGTTTACCTGCGTCCAGAAACGGCCCAAGGGATTTTTACTAACTTCCTTAATATACAATCTTCAATGAGAATGAAACTTCCTTTTGGGATTGCTCAGATTGGGAAGGCCTTTAGGAACGAAATTACTCCTGGAAACTTCATTTTCCGAATGCGTGAATTTGAACAAATGGAGATGCAATACTTTGTTAAACCTGGCACTCAAAAAGAAGCCTTTAAGCAGTGGCAGGAAACTCGTCTTCAGTGGCACTTGGACAATGGTATTCGTAAAGAAAACTTACGTTGGCATGAGCACAAAGGAAATGAGCTTGCTCACTATGCTGATATGGCCTTCGATGTAGAATATCAATTTCCTCATGGTTGGGATGAGATGGAAGG
>JBFHGF010000166.1:0-7034 GCA_041583335.1 Bacteriovoracaceae bacterium | reverse complement strand
TGGGAGAGCGATCAGGCACAAAGATTAACTTCAAAAGTCAAAGATACACTCGATCAGCAGTGGCAGGAAAAATATTGTAAGAACAAAATCACCCCCTCTAATTATATGCAATACTCAGGCAATGTTTTTTCTTGTATCAAAGTAGAAGGTCGCAAATCTCCAGCTCTTCAGGACTGGCTAAGGCATTTTGCTAATATGGAATATAATGAATTTTCATCTATACTTACGATCTAAACATATTCGGAGATAAATAAAAATGAGCAATATCTATTGTATCGGACGTAACTATGCTCTACATGCCAAGGAACTAGGAAATGAAGTCCCCGAAACTCCACTGGTCTTTTTAAAAACTCCTTCTAGCTTACGCTCTTTCTCCCCAATAGAAATGCCCTTTACTAAGGAAACCTTTCACTTTGAGGGTGAACTGGTTCTAAAGATTGCAAAGGATCATGATCTCAATCAAAGCTTTTCCTCTGACTCTATTGAAGCACTGGCCTTCGGCATTGACTTAACGAGACGCCAAGAACAATCCAAACTCAAAGAGAAGGGACATCCTTGGACCACGAGTAAATCTTTTCTTGGCTCTGCCATTGTAGGAAAGTTCTATGCTTGGGATATGTTTAAAAATCTTCCTTCTCTTGAATATAAATTCTTTTTAAATGATGAACTTAAGCAACACGGGGATACCAAAAATATGATGTTTGATTTTGAAACCATCATAAACCACCTCAATAGCTTCAGCCCTCTAAAGAAAGATGATCTCATTTTTACGGGAACCCCAGAAGGGGTTGGTGAAATTCGCAAAGGAGACCACTTTTCCTTTGAGATGATCTCCCCTTCTCTAAAAGAGTCAGGGCAGCTTTAGTTAATTGGCCTCAATAAACTTCAAAAGAGACTGATTAAAGTGTTCACTTCTTTCAATATTAGAAATGTGAGAGGCATCAATTTTTGTTAAAATAGAGTCCTTCACTTTTACTTGAATAAATTCTCCATCCTCAATAGTGGTAACAGGATCCTTAGCTCCCGCAATAATATGAAAAGGAAGGTTAATTTTGGCCACCTCTTCCCTAAGGTCTGTATCGCGTAATACGATACAACTATTTAGGTAAGCCCCTTGTCCAATCTTATCAAAGCCCGAAATTACGTACGCAACTTCGGAGGGAAATTCTTCAACAAATTCGGGTGTAAACCAAATACGGGGAGAACTTTTCTTCAAGGGTGAAAATCCCTCTTTAACCACCAGTTCAATGCGATTATTCCATACTTCATCATTGCAGATTTTAGCCGCAGTATTGGCAATGGTAATGCTTTTAAAACGATCGGCTTTATTGATGGCACACCACTGGCCAATGAGTCCCCCCAAAGAAATTCCACAGTAATGGGCCTGCTCTACTTCATACTCATCGAGTAAAGCAATTACATCATTGCCGAGATCTTCAATCGTGGTCTCTCTTTCTGCCCTAGTGTTATAGAGGATAATTTGAAATTTATTTTTGAAAAATTCAACTTGCTTATCCCACATGCTCCAGTGAGTTCCAAGGGAGTTTGAGAAAATAAGCGTTCCATTTTCTTTATTCCCACTTCCTATAAGTATAGATTCAATTTTGGACATTAGACCTTCTCCATAAGAAGAGCACTCCCTTGTCCAACTCCAACACACATGGTGGCCAGGGCATATTTCTCACCTCTTCTTTGCATTTCCAAAGCTGCATGAAGAACAATTCGCGCTCCACTGGCACCAAGGGGGTGACCAAGAGCAATCGCTCCGCCGTTAGGGTTAACAAAATCGGCATCATCAGGAAGTCCCAGCTCTCTCAATACAGCAAGGGATTGAGAAGCAAAAGCTTCATTTAATTCAATAACTCCGATATCTTTTAGATTTACCTTTTTCTTTGCAAGAAGTTTATTTACAGCATTTACTGGCCCCATACCCATAATGGTTGGTTTTAGCCCTGCGGCCTGACCACCAAGAATTCGAGCGATAGGTTTAAGATTATATTTCTTTACCGCTTCCTCACTGGCCACAATCATGGCCACCGCTCCATCATTAATACCAGAAGCATTACCAGCAGTGATTGTTCCATCGGCTTTAACAACCGGTTTAAGCTTCGCAAGAACTTCAATCGAAGAGAGTCTTGGATGCTCATCTTGTGTAAAATAAGTAGGATCTGGTTTTTTCTTATTGCGACTAGGAATTTCTACGCTACAAATTTCTTTAGCGAGAGTTCCATCTTCCATGGCCTTAGCGGCCCTTTGCTGAGAACGGTGAGCAAAAGCATCTTGATCAGATCGACTCACACCATATTGTTCCGCTACATTCTCACCAGTCTTTGGCATGGACTCTGTACCATAGAGCTCTTCCATCTTAGGATTTGTAAATCTCCAACCCATAGTTGTGTCTTGCAGCTGCATACTTCGTGCAAAAGCTGATTCGCCCTTTCCCATCACAAAAGGTGAGCGAGTCATATTTTCCACACCACCAGCAATAACGAGATCACTTTCACCGGCCCAAATATTTTTAGCCGCTAAGCTCACTGACTCTAAGCCAGAAGCACAAAGGCGATTTAAAGTGATAGCAGGTACATTAACCGGTAAGCCTGCTAGGAGTGTCGCCATGCGGGCCACATTTCGATTGTCTTCTCCGGACTGGTTGGCACAACCCATAATGACTTCATCAAAGGCAGTGGGATCAATATTAGAATTTCTCTTAAGAAGCTCGGCGATAGGTATGGCCGCGAGATCATCAGTTCTCACAAAGCTAAGAGCACCATTATATTTTCCAAAGGGGGTACGGATTCCGTCACAGATATAGGCGTATGTCATAAGTAAGTCCTTGATACGATTAAAACTTTGAATATTATAATAAAGTTTAGACGTAAAAAGAATGGCCCTGAGAAAACAAGGCCATCTATCTGAAATTTAGTTAGAAAATTAGTTTTTTTCTAGAACTAGATCAAATTTTGTGTAGCTAAAAGGACGATCGAGCTCAAATTTCTTAATCATGGCAGGATCATCAATTTTATCAACTTTTACAATAAGATCATCTCTAGTTGCGAAAGCAAAGTCAGCGTGGAGATACTTGTCCCCTAGAATGTTAAACTGTGTAGTCAGTTTATCATACCCATCAGCTTCGATCATGTAGTGAACGTGCGCTGGACGATGAGTATCACGACCAATGGCCTTAAAGGCCGCATCTACAACGCACCCTTCTGGAACCGAGTATCCTGGAGGAAGTTTTGTTTTATAACCATAAGTACCATCTTCACGTGTTACAATCGTTCTTCTGTGGTTATATGGAGTTTGTGAGGGATCCATGATGGAGTAGGCACCTGTTTGATTAGCATGCCAAATATCAATCTTAACTCCAGCGATTGGATTGCCATCTGTATCGGTTACACGTCCTTCAACAACATAGTCTTCTGCATCAGGCTCTTTTCCATCATCCATTCTACCGAATCCCTCGATAACTGGAGCACCTGGAACAAAGAGAGGTCCTTCAATCGCTCTAGGAGTGGCAGCTCCCTTACCTTCTTTCTTAGCTTGATCATCGGCCATAATATCGAGAAGTCTCTCGAGACCAAAACCAGTTAAATAGAGAAGTACGTGGTTGTCTTTTCCAACTTGGTTGGCCCACTTTGTGAATTCCCATACTTCATCATGAGTAATGTTATGCTTTTGTACTAGTTCAAACATGAAAGTCACCATATCTTCAGTGATGGCGCGTAACCTTTCATCTCCTTCTGCAACGTAAGCTGAATTTACTTCCTTGAGTAGTTCTTCTGCTGTGTATTCCATGGTTGTCCTCCTCGTAATACGAATTAATTATTTAATTGATGATGGGTGCTTGCTTAATGCAGTCACTTCCATTTCTAAATAAGGTAATAGTGGTAGTTTCATTAGAATATTATGAAGCTCATCATTATCTTCAACATCGAAGATACTGTAGTTTTCATATTTCCCTGTAATTCTCCAGATATGTGGCCACTTCCCTTCTCTTTGGAGAGCTTGAGAATATGCCTTCTCTTCGGCCTTTAGCTTTTCAACTTTTTCAGCGTCGGCATCATGAGGAATTACAACATTCATTTTGACCATAAATAGCATTTTATTTTCTCCGTTTACTTACGTTTATAGTGATTCACTTTATCCATATCAAGATCAAGCCCAAGTCCTGATCCTGTAGGTAACTCCATGTGGAAATCCTTAAACACGGGAGGATTTGTCACAATATCGTCTGTCAGAAGAAGAGGCCCAAAGAGCTCTGTTCCCCACTCAAGGTTTCTCATGGTTGCAAAGGTAAACGCCGATGCTACAGAGCCAATTGTTCCCTCGAGAAGCGTTCCACCATAAAGTGCAATTCCAGCGGCCTCAAGTACGGCGGCCGTCTTAATACATTCAATTAGTCCACCCGACTTTCCAATTTTAAGAGCGGCAACATCACCTGCCCCTAACTTGGCCATCCTTAAAGCATCCTCAGGTGTTGATACAGATTCGTCGGCCATAATAGGCATATCGTACTTCTGAGTAATTCTCGCCATTCCATCAAAGTTACCTTTCGCTAAAGGCTGCTCTATAAGGTTAACTCCACACTCTTGAAATGCCTTAAGCCCATATTTACAGGTGCTCTCACTCCATGCTTGATTTACATCAACAGTAATCTTAGCTCGATCGCCAAGGGCCTTTTTAATGTCACAAACATGCTCAACATCTTTCTTGGGCTCATTGGCTCCAACTTTAATTTTGAAAACATTATGTCTTCTCAACTCTAGGAGTTTTTCAGCTTCATCAATATCCTGATTAGTGTTTCCACTGGCCAGAGTCCACAGAACAGGCACACGATCAACAAGGGTTCCCCCAAGAAGTTGCCCAACGGTCAGATTTCTTCTCTTGCCTTGAGCATCCAAAAGGGCCATTTCAATGGCCGACTTAGAGATTCTATTTCCCTTAGCAAGAAGATTTAGATCTCTCATTCTTAGGTTAATATTCTGAGGGTCCTTTCCTTCAAGAGCACTAGCAAAGTAATCTTTAATTACACTATGGATAATTTCAGGAGACTCTTCACAGTAACTAAGACCACCAATGGTAGTCCCCTCTCCAATGCCTACAATTCCATCAGAGCAGTGGATTAAACATAGAACCATGGTTTGATTTCTCATGGTTGTCATTGAAAGTTTGTGTGGTCTACATGTTGGAAGGTCAACGATGAAGCTTTCCACTTTTGTTATGTTTAATTCCATATATTCATACCTACATTGCTAATTTTTCTACTTTCTACAGCTCTAACTTAATCTTAGACCCCTATCAAAAAGGGAGTCCAAGACTAAATAACTCTCTACTAATACCTAAAAGGTATGTACATAGCTATAACCTTTTAAAAACAGGGCTTTTTGGCTTTTCAGTTCCATCTTTTGCAGTCAAAAACTTTTCTGTAAAAATTGATTTCTCAAAAAGTCTGCCCATCATCAGGGTTTTTATACAATCTTCAACCATCGCTGGAGGGCCACAGAGGTAGGCCGTGTTTCCAGAGAAGTCATCTCCGTATTTTGCCTTTGCAGCGTCCTGAACGTGTCCTCGGGCACCTTCCCAATCAGATCCTTCCTCTTCACGAGACAGAACTGGGATGTAGTCAAAGTTTTCATATTCACTGGCCAGCTTTAAAAACTCATCATGTCCATAGAGTTCTTCACAGTTTCTGGCACCATAAAACAGGGTAATACTCTGAGGGTAGTCTTCCTCTAGTAGATCTAAAATCATTGATCGAGGAGAAGAAACACCTGTTCCCGCAGCAAAGAAAATGACAGGGGTATTATGAGACTTGCGAACTATAAAACGACCATAAGGACCACTAAATTCAAATCGATCCCCTTCTTTGAGCTCATTGTGGATGTAACTTGTCCCCTGACCTCCTTCTACTAATTTCACTTGTAGACGAACGAGATCTTCACGTGGACCGTTGGCCAAAGAGAAAGCGCGACTTCCTTCAATTCCAGGGAGAACAACATTCACATATTGTCCTGCTTGAAAATCGATCATATCGCCATCAAGCTTCACAAGGATTTCTTTAACAGTAGGAGTCACTGAGTTCACCGCTGCTACCGTTCCCGAAAAATCTTCTACCGCAATTTTACGAGCATCAGGATTTTCCTCAACATCAGCTTCAATTGTTACATCCGACATCATACGAGCACAACATGCAAGCGTCTTTCCATCTTCTCGCTCGAAGTCCATCAGCGCAAATGGAGAAGCTTCGCCGTGATCCACTTCACCATCAATAACATCAACTTTACATGTTCCACACAGACCATGCCCACAGGCGTGAGGAATATAAATTCCTTGCCTCAAACAAGCATCAAGTATGGTTTGCTCCTCTTCAACTTCAATCTCGTCTTCTGAAGGTTCAACAATTAAGTTATACATCTTACTTACTCCTAAATTCCTAAACCTTTATAACCTGTTAGTCCTGGCGTGATAAAACGAAGAAGAGACTTGTGCTCAAACCCGTTTTCTTCAAGACTCTTAGTAAGATCGAGATCTATTTTCTTATCATCCAAAATCCACTCAACTTTATCCCATTCTATTTTTGCAGCATCAGGATGAGCCGCGATATGGGGAGCGATAACTTCTTGAACTAATGCTCCCGCAGGCATCCCAGCAGGAAGTGGCCAGCTCATTGGAGCGCAAAACATGGAATGATCTTCCCAATAAGTGTAAACCAACATATTGCCACCGAATTTATCGAGGCTATCTCTGAATGTAACTTTATCTTCATAATTTTTTTCTAATGCTTTTACTGGCATAATTTCCTCCTTAAGACTTTCCCCAAGATTGCCACATTTTGTGATCCGGTGATCCCACATACTCCATATTATCTTGACCATCTTTCAAGTTGTAATACTTAAGTACGTCTGGAATGCTGGCCCCACCACAATTGCCTTGAAGAATCTGATGTACAGGAAGCCAACTTTGAGCAAACTTCGCAGGCTCACGATCAAAAATCTCCTTACAACCATCTGAACAGAAATGGTAGCTTTCACCCT
>JBFHGF010000165.1:0-7059 GCA_041583335.1 Bacteriovoracaceae bacterium | reverse complement strand
CCTGCAATAAAAAATGAACCATTATCATCTACACCGGGAGTAGAAATCGCGACCTTATCAGCATCTGTTCCGGCGATACCTGTAATCGCAGAAGTTGCAACTGAAGAGAGGTCACTTGCCAATGCTTTATAACCCCCAACCGTTTTCGCAGCTGGAAATTGAAACTGATCTGGGTTACAAGTACCCATGTTGGAGGTAACAATGCTGTTTGCAGCAGGGTTCTCTGTAGCAAATCCAAGGGCATAGTAGTTACCACCACTTGGTGCAATATACCCCGCATCTTCAAGACAAGTTGCAAAAGCATCATAATCTGACTGAAGTGAAGTTAGTGCTGAATAAATTGCTGAAAGCTGTAATTTTGCTTCAGACGTTTTTGTCTTTGCCTGATAGCGCTTAAAGTTTGGAATAGCTACAGCTGAAAGAATACCAATAATGGCAACAACAACCATAAGCTCCACCAGAGTAAAACCTTCTTCTTGCTTCTTCATTTGCGTGAAAAAATCCTTCATGCGAAACTCCTTTCTCAATACCTAAAATTAAGATTCAGGTAAGTTAAAAAACCAAATTCTCGAATGAGAACTTTGGTCGTGCTAATTTTCAAGCTTTTCGAGAAGTAGATATTAAAGAGACTTATAGACCTACTAATAGCCAGCAGTATCTATTCACCTCGTAACCTAAAACCCAAATTGCTCAAACTAATTATAACTTAAGTCATTAATTTTAAGCCATGTCGGCAAAACATTACTTTTTATTTAGCAAAAATTCACATTATTTCGGCCACTTAGTCTATCTCTATCCGCCAGCAGACATAAACATTGGTAAGTACATGGCGACCAAAATTGTCGCAATAATTCCACCTAAAACGACAATAATTAGAGGCTCAATCATTTTAGTCATCGTACCAATTAGTTCATTTACTTCCTCTTCGAATACATCAGATACTTTTTCAAGCATTTGATCTACCTGACCAGTTTGCTCACCTACTCGTACCATTTGAGTCACCATTGCAGGAAAATACTCAATTTTTTCAAGGGGCTCCGTTAAGGTCTTTCCTTCAATAACTTTCTTTTTAACAGCAGTTAAGTCTTTTGCCATAACTCCATTATCAATGGTTTCGATACAAATATCTAAGGCATCGACAAGAGAGACACCCGAACCAAGCATCGTTGCCAATGTTCGACAAAAAGAAGCAAGGTTACCTTTAATCACGATATCTCCAAATATGGGTAACTTCATAAATAGATTATCGTAGATAATTTTTCCTGACGGGGTCTTTATATAGGCATTAATCATAGAGCCGATCAAGATTATTCCAGGAACCATATATATCGAGTATTTTCCTAAAAAATCAGAGGTATCGATTACGAGTTGAGTAACGGCCGGAATCTGTTGGCCAGTATCTGTTAACATTCCAACAAACTGAGGTACTACAAATACCATGAGTCCCCAAACAACCCCAGCCCCAATAATACAAACGATTATTGGGTAAGTCATGGCCGATTTAATTTGTGATTTTATCTTCTCTTGCTTATCCATGTGAGTGGTAAGTTTATTGAGAATTTCATCTAAAATACCACCCGCTTCACCAGCACGTACTAAGTTACAATATAACTTACTAAATCCCTTCTGATCCTTCATGGCTTCAGAGATCGTTTTCCCCTCTCCAACATCAGAAGCAATCTTTTTAACGGCCTTCCTTAAAACGGGATGCTTTTGTTGTTTATAAAGAATTTCAAGGGACTGAATAATTGGAACCCCAGCATTTACCATAATCGCTAATTGCTTAGTAAAAGTAAGAAGTTCTTTTGGTCCAAATGGCTTTGCAAAGCCATTATCAATCATCCATTCACTAATGTCGAATTCAAGCATTGAGGGTGGCGTAACCGTTTTAGGTCGCAAACCACGCCCGCGCAAAATCCTGCGAACTTCTTTCGCATTCATCGCATCGACAGTACCGGCTTCACGGCGCCCATCTTTGTTTACTGCTTCGTATCTCCAATTGGCCATAATCTCTTACAATCTTTTTTCTTAAAACTAACGACTATCATTATATCATAGAATTAAAATCACTAAATAGAGCGAAATTTTAATCCGAGCTGCTTGGCCAATTCTTCCTGATTGGGAGAATAACTCATTGCTGTTTCACCATCGATAACACCATTTTCGACAAATCTTTTCAGAGATTGGTTCATTGTAACCATCCCTGTCTTATCTTGACCGATTTGCATTTGTGAATAAATCTGGTGAACTTTATCCTCACGAATTAAATTTCTAATCGCCGGAGTCGTTCTCATAATTTCCATCGAACATACTCGTCCAGGCTCAAATGTTTTAGGGATAAGCTGCTGGGCCACAACCCCTTGAAGAACAAATGACAAAAGTGTTCTAATCTGATCTTGCTCTTCACTTGGAAATACATTCACAAGACGATTAATTGTTTGCACTGCAGAGTTTGTGTGAAGTGTCCCAAAAACAAGGTGGCCAGTCTCTGCAATGGTCAATGCGGCTTCGATTGTTTCAGCATCACGTAGCTCACCAACTAAAACAATATCAGGGTCCTGTCTCAGTAGGGATTTAATCGCACGGCCGAAATCATTTGTATCAGAACCAATCTCTCTTTGATTTACAATACACCCCTTGTGAGAGTGCACAAATTCAATTGGATCTTCGAGCGTAATAATATGCCCCGCCTCATTTTGATTTAGTCTATCTATGAGCGCGGCCAAAGTCGTAGATTTACCCGATCCGGTGGGTCCCGTTACCAAAATCATTCCGTTAGAAATATCCGTCATATCAATAAGAACATTGGGTAAGTTCAGGGCCTTAAAGTCGGGAATCACAGATGGAATCTGTCTAAATACAGCAGCACATCCCCCTTTTGAATAGAATACGTTGGCACGAAATCTGGCAAGCCCCTTAATTCCAAAAGAGAAATCGAGTTCCATATTCTTTTCGAACTCGTTCTTCTGCTCTTCTGTTAAGATCTGATAAATGAGCCTCTTCGTATCTGCGGCGGTTAGAGCAGGAACTTTCACCCGAACAATTTCACCGTTTACCCTGAGGCCTGGAGAAGTACCTACTGTTAAATGAAGGTCGGAACCTCCGTTTTCAACCATTAGCTTGAACAATTGTTGAATCTTTACATTTTCACCAATTCCAACCTGTTTGGTTTTTGTAATACTATTATCTTCGGCCATGGTTTCTCCTAAAATTTATCGGCTGCAGAATTAACGATGGCCTCATCAAGAGTCGTTAGTCCCTGCGCCACTTTCGTAAGGGCACTCATCCTTAAGGTTTTCATTCCATCCTTGATGGCCTGTTTCTTAATATCATCTGCACTGGCATGCTTTAACACGAGTTCTTTTACAAGCGGGGTCATTTCAAGTACTTCATAGATCGCAACTCGACCTTTGTAGCCTGTTCCACCACAGAACTCGCAGCCTTTGCCTTTATAGGGCTTTATCTTTCCAGCAGAACTTGGAGCAAAGCCACAAGCAACAAGTTCCTCAATAGGAATTTGCACAGGTTCTCTACATTCCATACATATTTTACGACAAAGTCGCTGAGCAACGACCACATTTAAAGACCCTACCACCAAGAAAGGCTCAATTCCCATATTCAGGAGACGTGTTACTGTAGATGGAGCATCATTAGTATGCAGTGTGGATAATACAAGGTGACCGGTCAATGCAGCTTCCACTGCAATTTCCCCAACCTCTAAATCTCGAATCTCTCCAACCATGATAATATCAGGGTCTTGTCTCAAGAAGGCCTTTAGAGCTGCAGGAAAAGTTAATCCCACTTCCTTCTTAACGTTAACCTGATTGATCCCTTCTAAGTTGAATTCAACCGGGTCTTCGGCGGTAGAAATATTTGTGTCAATTGTATTAAGTTCTGCAAGTGCTGAGTAAAGTGTTGTTGTTTTCCCTGATCCGGTGGGTCCCGTTACCAGACACATCCCATAGGGCTGATGGATACCATTTTGAAATACCTCTAACTGCTTTACTTCAAAGCCGAGCTTCGTCATATCTAGCTGTAGATTTGATTGATCAAGTAGTCGAAGCACAACTTTTTCGCCAAATAGGCACGGAAGTGAACTCACACGATAGTCAATAGGCTGCCCACCAACAGAGAGTTTAATACGACCATCTTGAGGCTTTCGCTTTTCCGAAATATCTAGCTGAGCTAAAATTTTCAACCTAGATATAATTGGCCTCATCAACTTCATACTGGGTTCATGGGCAATAATCAAAGACCCATCGACTCTGAAGCGAATTCTAAAGTTTCTTTCGTAAGGCTCAATATGAATATCAGATACTTTTTTAATAAATGCTTCTGCCAGTATTTTATTTACATAGGAGATTACTTCATCACCGACATCTTCTTCTTTTACATTGTCATCATTATCATCTTCGGGTCGAACTTCATGAATGGTATGAAGTAATTCATCAATAGACTCCGTAACATTACCGTATATTTTTTTCCATGCTGAAAGACTGGTTAAAATGAATTCGACATGATGTTGAAACAGAGTCTGTAGTTCTGGTCTCAGCTCTACAATCGTTGGATCATAAATTGCGACACTAACGGCCTTCGCAGTTTTTTGAATAGGGAGAACCCTATACTTAAGAACATCTCTTTTCTTAATAAGCTTGATTGTTCTTTCTTTTACTTTTGCTTTTGTTAAATCAATGAAAGTTAATGAGTATTTTTCTGCTAAGACTTTTGCAAACTTCACGTCATCAAAGAAGCTCAGATCAAGCAAGTTAAGCTCTGAGATTCTATTTTCTTCTTTATCAAGAACCATCGGCCGCATATCTTTTGCGGGGATCATCCCTGTTTCAGAAATTACATTTGCAAATTCTTTTCTAAACATAGCTACTCATTTTAAATGATTTAACTATGTTATCGGGTCTTAAGATAATTTAATTTACAGATTTTTAATGAGATGGCCCATCTTCCAAAATTTAAGGGCAAATTTTGCCTGTTCAAGCAGTAAATCTAGGCCTTCATGATATACAAGACCATTTTGTTCAAGCTTTTGATGGGGTTCAAAACTATAGTTCATGTCCCAAAATCCGCAATCGATCCTTTCACGAGGAGAAAATTCGAATTGGCGGGAACATGTATTAATGATTAGAGTCTTCTTTGATTTAATAATCGATTGATAATCCAGTTTATTGAGGTCTCCATCTTTACGCCTATTAAACGAAACAAAGTCGACCTTCAGCTTTTTGAAGGCCGTTTCAAATACCTGGGCCATATTGCCAGAGCCAAGCAATATAAAATGGGAATACATACCAAGATAATTATGGGTAAGTAGATGTAAGGCCGCAAGGTAATCTGTATTAGTTGCAAAGAAGTCATCTCCTCTTTTTTCAATACAATTAATTGCAGCTAACGATTTAATTAAATCATTTTCAATTGTGACTTTTTCAAGAAAGTATTTCTTATAGGGATAGGTTATACTTAAACCCATCAAGCCCATATCACCAAAATAGTTCTTAATATCTGGAACGTCTTCTCCCAAAGGAATATCGATAAGTTTATAATCGACCTTGTCACCAATAAGCGATTCGTACATTTCTTTTGAGCGCGAATGAGAAATATTCGCCCCCAGCAGTCCGAGTTTAATCATCCCAGGACTTCCTCTTATCAACATCTCTCTTAATCTGATCTATGAGTTCATTTACAGAAGAAAACTTTTTCTCATCCCTAATTTTGTCCACAAAGGCCACTTGAATTTCTTCTCCATAAAGATCTCCAGTGAAATCAAAAACATTAGTTTCGACATGGATCCCCGTAACATCATCAAATGTCGGGTTCTTCCCAATGTTCGTAATTGATCGATAAGTACAACCTCTAAAGGTACACATCGTTCCATAAACACCAAATTCAGGAATAAGTCTTTCTTTTTCAAAGTTAATATTGGCGGTTGGAAATCCTATTTGCTTACCTCTTCCCACTCCTTTGATCACTCTTCCGGTCATAAAAAAGTTTCTACCGAGTAAGCTTGATGCTTTTTTAGGGTCACCACCTTTTAAAAGTTTTCTTACTAGACTTGAAGAATAGGTTTCCGTATCCGCCGTAAACTTCTGCTGTATATCAACACTAATGGGACGCTCTTTACAGTAATCATTAACAAAATTGTGATTACCCTTCTTATTGGCACCAAAAGCAAAATCATGACCTAAAAACAAACTTCGCACTTGTCGGTTAGACAAAATATGCTCTTCTAAAAAGTCACTTGGATCTGTCATACTCAAGTCTCTGGTAAAGGGAATCTCTACTAACCAATTCACACCACAGTTCTTAAGTAATTCCCTTCTCTCCCCATAAGAGTTTAGTAGAAATGAGGTTTCATTTCTCAAGGTAACCAAGGGATGAGGAACAAAGGTCAATACCACCATCTCCTGCCCTCTTGCCTTACATTCTCCAGCTACTTCACTAAGCAGTTTTTGATGTCCAAGATGGACCCCATCAAAATTCCCAATGATAAGTCCATATTCATTATCTTTAGGAAGTTCTACTATCGAGCTTAAAACTTTCATCAATACTTTCGCCTGATAAATTATTATTGATTTGTTTTTCTATCTCTTTTTTAAGATTCTTCAAAGCACTAGTTTTCACTTTCTTCTTTGATTTGATCTTTTCTTTCGAGTAATTACTGGCTTCGAGCTCTTTTAGCATATTAATGAAATAGCTTTGATCAGCTTCTTTTAGTTCTGAGCTCTCAATAATTTTAAAAATATCGTTATTACTGCCTCCCTCGGGGGTCAGCATAAAGATCAGATTTACGAGCGATTGATAAGTGCATCCATTTTTTAAAATCAGTTTATAACGTGTTGTTAATTCATCGCTTTTCTTCATTCCCCTTACTGACGAGTAGATCATCTCTACAAATTGAAGCAAAAATATGACTACGAGCGAAATATTAATATACCCTACCCACTTCATCGGTATGGACTTCCAAACGGTATCAAAGAGAGGGGCACTCATCATTGTAACAGCAGGAACTTCTCTAAAAATTCTGTCATTATCAAGATTCCCACTAGGACT
>JBFHGF010000164.1:0-7067 GCA_041583335.1 Bacteriovoracaceae bacterium | reverse complement strand
TTATTGGGCTCATCGTTGTCTCATTTATGTTCACCGGTGTTCAATCCATGAATAGTTCCCCTACTGCGGTTGCCAAAGTAGGCTCATTTCCTATCACGGCCCGTGAGTACCAAATGGAGTACAATCGCCAACTTAACTTCTTCAAGAATTATATGATGCAAGGAAAGGAACTGACATCACAAGATATTGAAAGATTCGGAATCAAGAGCGCATCTCTTAAAAACCTCGTTCAAAGAAAACTTCAACTCATCTTTGCTGAAAAAGCCGATGTTATTGCAGCACCAGAACAAGTAAAGAAACAAATTAAAGAATTTGAGTTCTTCCAAACCAACGGTCAGTTTGATATCAACAAATACAAAGAACTTCTTCGTGCCAATGGATTAACCCCTCAAGACTTTGAAGAAGATATCACGAACCAAGTTTTTTCTGAGAACTCTGAAAACTTCTTCAGTATGTTCCCAGTCAGTGAAGGCTACCTTGATGACATCGCCAGATTTAAAGCACAGAGATACAACGGTGTTATCGTAGAGATCCCTCAAGCAGCAGTAAAGAAACAAGTAGCCGTTAACTCTACTGAAATTAAAGAATACCTGGCCAACGAGGCCAATAAGGCCCGAACTGAAAACCTCTTCAAACAAAGAAAGCCTTCTCTTGATGTACCTGAACAAGTAAAAGCTTCTCATATCCTTGTAAGGGTTACTGCTGACCAGTCTGATGATGTGGCCAAAAAGAAAATTGAAGATATCGCCAAAAAAGTAAATGCCAAGAACTTCAAGTCGATGGCCAACCAATTTACCGAAGAAGAATCAGGTAAAGGAAAAGGCGGATCTCTTGGAGTATTTGGAAGAGGGCGTATGGTTCCCGAGTTTGAACAAACGGCCTTTGCCCTTAAGAAAGGTCAAGTTTCAAAGCCAGTTAAAACTTCTTTTGGTTACCACATTATCTTTGTAGAAGATAAGTTTGCTGCCAAAGAAGCTGAGCTTGCTAAATACGAGAAAGAAATCGCAAAAGAGCTTATTCAAGACACTAAGGTAGAAGAGCTCAAAGAGCTTATGTCTAAAATCAAGTCGGACGCTCTTAACGCTCTTAGAAATCACAATATGAACGCTCTTAAGTCACTCAAGTCTAAATACGGAGTGAAAGTTGAAGAGAATGTTGAATTTAATGCTTATGAAGGAAATAAAGGAAGAACACAAGTTGCTGCTTCCGAGACAAAGGTCATCTTTGCAGAGATGAAGAAGACAGATGCTAAGATTTTCGATTTTGATCTTGCTACTAAAATGCAAATTATCGCTCTTGAAAAAAATAGCAATAAAGACCTTCCTCCTTTTGATCGCAAAAAAGAGCTCAACGGTCTTCAAATGGCCCTTTCCAGTAAGCTAAAAAAAGATGTCCTCAAAGCTCTTGGAGACAACACTCCAGTTAAACAGTACGTCGAACTTTAATTAATACGATTTAGGATTATTCATCATGGCAGATAAGTCAGCAAAGTGGGATATGAATGCAGAAGGCAAATACTACGTAGACGATCAGTGTATCGCCTGCGATGCCTGCGTTCATGAAGCACCTAACTTCTTTGCCATGAATGATGATGATGGGCATGCTTATGTTATTAAGCAGCCCACAAATGATACAGAACTTCAAAACTGTGAAGATGCCCTCGAAGCTTGTCCGGTTGAGGCCATTGGTCGCGACGGATAATATACCCTATCTATACCTGGAAGCCATTTGAGCGGTAAAGCTCTTAACTCCTCTGCTCCCTCTTTCTTATTAACCGTGATCCTTCCGAACCCGACTCTCTCAGGCCTTTGGCCTTCGTTCCCTGGGTTTCGTTCTTTCTATGTTCGGTCGCGGGCGACTCGTGTCCAATATTTGCTTCGCAAATAAGTCCACTCCTCTGCTCCCTCTTTCTTATTAACCTTGATCCTTCCGAACCCGACTCTCTCAGGCCTTTGGCCTTCGTTCCCTGGGTTTCGTTGCATCAAACAGCTTTGCTGTTTGACGCAACAAAAAAAACCCCGCCTGCAAGCGGGGTTCTCTTATCAAGTTTCTAATCGTTAAATTACCATCCTAGTAATTATCTCTTAATGCTCAAAACTTCCTGGAGCATTTGATCAGACGCTTGTAATGTCTTAGCGTTAGCAGAGAAGTTTCTCTGCGTTTTCATCAGTTCTACGAACTCGGTTGCGATATCTACGTTTGAAAGCTCGATAGACTTCGCTAGAATCTCTCCACGCCCGGCCTCACCAGGTTTCCCCATTGAAGCTTGACCAGACTTGATCGATTCTTTGAAGAGGTTTTTCCCAACTTTGAAAAGACCTTCATTATTTTCAAATTTTGCTACTGAGATAGAAGCAATTTTCTTTGATGTACCGTTATCATATACTGCGGTTAGAATTCCATTATCATTAAATGATAGCGATCTCATGGAACCAGCTGTTGCACCATCTTGAGTTGTACGTGCAATGGCCGAATCAGAACCATACTGAGTTGTCGCATCAAGACCAGTACCACCTTCAGCAATTGACTCTCCCCATGAGAATTTAATTTGCTGATTCTGAGCAGCTCCTTTATTGAAGTTGAAAGAGTTATTCCCCTCTGTCTCTTCTTGAAGAACTCCTTTATCAGTGAATATAAGGTTACCACTGGCCATCTCGACCATCTTACCTGCTTCTCCCCCACTAGCATCTTTACCATCTACCATGGCACGATAAGTCCAGTTATTATCCTGGTTCTTATTGTAGTAAACCGTTACAAGACGAGAAGTACCTACGTTGTCGTATACCGTTACAGAGTGTGAGAAGTTAGAAGTATTTTCAGGATCGTTAGGATCAAATTGCTTAACATTCACTCTTGAATCAAGGTTCATATTAAGTTTAATTTCTTCGGTTGCTTTGGCGGGAATTGTTGTATTACCAAGTCTGATTGGTCCAAGTTGATTTGTGATTTCACCTGACTCATTGGCCTGAAAGCCAAGAACCTTATATCCATCACCGTTAACAAGGTTACCTTCTTTATCAAAGTTCATGGAACCATCACGAGTATAACCAGGTCCAAAAGGAGCATCGACTCTAAAGAATCCATTTCCATTAATAGCAAGGTCAGTAATTGATTCTGTTCGTGCAATATCCCCTTGAGTCATCATCGACTTGACGTGCCCAAGCTTAACCCCTGCACCAAGTTGGTCACCACCATCAATCCCTTTCAGAGATGAAGAAAGTACATCTTGGAATTCAGCTCTTGAAGCTTTAAAACCTGTTGTACCAGCGTTAGCGATGTTATCGGAGATTACTCCCATACCAGTACCCATTGCAGATAAACCTGATACTCCGATGTTAAAAGATCGCAAAATTCCCATAGTGTCCCTCCTAGACTCCTAGACTTCTCATTGAATGGACTCGGGATTTATCTAAGGGCTACGACCTTAAATTGAAGCCTCCGGAAAGGACCAGCTTTTTTACACCACCGAGGTATACAATGAATAATTCTTTTCTAAACTTTCATTTAAGTAAGTTTATTTTTATACTAAAACTGTCGAATCAATTTTCGTAAAAACATTATCAACAATATTATTCTTATCTATGGCCGTAACCACTTTCTGGTTGGGCACATCAACTATATAAGCTGCTTTATCTGTGATCACTAAAGAGTCTTGTCCACCCTTCTCTTTCAACTTGTTAAAAGCATCTTTAAGCTTAAAAAATTCAGCAGAATCCATTTCAAGATTACGCTCTTTTAATCTTCTGGCCGCGTGAGTAGAGAGCTGAATCCCCGTTTCTCTATCTAAATTATTAGCAAGAGGATTTGCAACAGGACTACTCTTTTCTTTGAGTAGATCGCGAAACTCATTTGGATTCACAGAAGGATCAGTTATCTTCTGTGTTCCTCCAACATTCTTATGCTTGGGCAGCTTAGAAATATTGGGAATGAGCATGTTGTTAATTTGTCCGTTACTCGCCATTTTATTCCATTCTTCCCTTGGTTAATTTACCAAGTTAAAGATTAGTTTCGTTAAAATTATTATACGCTGCATTAGCTTTATTTTTCAAACTTTTTTCTATCTGGGGATTTTTTGCCCCGACAGGATTTTGTTTATTTGCTTTCTTAGGAAGAAAGAAAGATTCAACATCTTTCAACGCAACTTTCTTTGTATTATCAACTGTCAAAATGGTTTGACCATTTTCAAAGTTCACACCTGTAACGATACCTTCCGCTTTTGTTTCACCTGCAAAGGTTTGATACTCATCATCCCATGCTTGAACATCAAAAGTATAATCGCCTTTAACAGCAAGCGTATTATCAAACTGGTTCCCGTTCCAAGTAATACTATTAGCCCCCTGGCCCATAGATTCTTTTTCCATTTGGGCAACCATATTATTTGCACTATCAAAAATTCTAACCAGAACTTTTTTAGCTGGCTTGTTCAGATAAAAAGGAACGTTCACTTGAGTACTCTCTCCATCATAAGAAAGACTAGTTCCTTGGGTATGAATGGCCTTCCCGATAAAACTCGCCCCCATGTACTTCGCTTCATTCTCAGCACCAGAAGTTGATTTTTCAAGCTTACTATTCATATTTGTTAATTGTTCTAATTGAGCAAATTGGGCCATATCAGCTGCAAATTTCTTTTGATCAACTGGGTTCATCGGATCTTGATTTTGAAGTTGCGTTGAAAGAAGTTTCAAAAAGGCATTCTTATCAAGCTTATTATGGGTTTCACGATCAACAAATTGCTTATCTTTTTTCGCTCCGACCATATCATTCAGTTTATCACCGATAGTTCTTTTTTTAATTGAATCTTGAAGATTAGAATCCCGATCGGGTCCATTGTATTTTGAAATACCGTTGAAATTACTTGGAGAATTTGGTCTTCCTATACCAGGCATCTTCCCTCACTTGGTCTCGTGGTGATCATGAATACTTAAATTTTAAGCATACATTTGTTCGCTAAACGTTTTGGCCTCTTGCCATAGCTGACGTCTGCGATCTTCACCTCTATTATCTCCCTGTCTACCACCTTGTGTAAACGCGGAAGCTTCTCCCCTATCCCCACCACCAAAGGATGAAGAAGATGAGTCAGAATTCATAGAAGACTTAGAAGCATCTCCCATTGAGAGAAAATCTGACTGCGGAGCTATTTTAAAGTCGTTGAGTTTAATTCCAGACTTATTTAAGGTCTTTAGTAGCTCGACTTCATTTTCTGCAAAGAACTGGTGTCCTTTTTCAGTAAGAGTATTTATTTCTAAATTTACTTGTCCATTCGTTCCCGCCTTTTGGGCCTGAACTCTAAATTGACCAAGCTCTTCATGGTTTATAACCATATCGACTGAATCGCGTCCACTCACGTATGACTGCTCAATATAATTACCTACCTTTTGAAGAAGCTCAGTCTTATTATTGGCAGATATATTTGATAGATCTAAGGTTTGAGTTCCTTGACCTTTATTCATTTGAAATTCTTTGGCACCGCTTTCTCTGCTATTGAGATCCCCTACGGCCATGGCATCAAAAGAGTTACTATCAGTCACTTCTTGCATCATATCTTGCAAGCTATCCTTACTCGCTAGTTTATGTGACTTTGGAGTAGAAATATTCTCGAGTCCTGAAACTCTTTTAGGTTGAATTAAAGACTGACTTAACTTCTTTTTCTCTTGCCCATACTGATTTACAGCAGGGTTATTTTTCATCGCCTGTACATTTTGAGTTCGCGCCGAATTTTTCGCTACGGCCATTTTCTGATCCACGAAATCAGACGCATTACTCTTACCAAGCATTGCCTTCTTATCGATTTTCTTACCTTGAGGCATCTCTGCAACTTGAGGGGTTTGAGCACCTTTCATGCTTTTCAATTCTGTTGGAAATGAATTTGCAGACTGACTTTGCTTACCTTCGATTTGAGAAAGAAGTTTAAGCACTTTACTCTTAGGAACGACTTCTCCATTGGGCTTCTTAAATTCAGAACCATTGAATGAAAGCTCTGCAACTTCTTTGGGAAGAGCATCGAGGTCAATCGATTTCCCAGTCAGTTCAGAGTAATGCTGGAGTAGCTGTGAGACGGCTTCTCCACTTTCACCTTGAGATTTCTTAAAAAAGTTAAGGAGATCTTCTGCACTAATATCTTCAAGCATTCCCTTTTGAGATAAGATCTCGGCAAATTCACTCTTAGATAAACCACTGGCCTTAGTTGAACCATTAAGCATAGAAAGAAGGTCAACACCCTCTCCTGCTGTCTTCCCAGCATTCTTTGCTCCACCAGCTTTCCCCGAAAGCATCGCTAGTAGATCTGAATTTTGGCCTTGTAATGGTTTCATTTCACTCCATACAGTTTATAACATTATGCATTATTTTTTCATCTTCATAAACTGCTTTTGTAATCTGGCAGAAATTTCCTTATCCATTGAATTAAAAATTTTAGAAACTTTCACGGCATCTAATTTTCCCAGGATGCTAACTGCAATATCAACATCTTGGACTGAGAGAACATCGGCGGCCGTTGCTGGCCTCATCCCAGAGACAACTTCAACCATATGATTTACGCGGGCCTTCTGATTCTTATCGTTATCATCTAAACAGCCTAAGAGTTTACTTTGCTGAGACTGAAAGGATTTAATTCTCTGATTTAAGTCTTTTTCAATTGCCTCTAGCTCTGCTTCACGCTCTTTTAACTTTTGCTCTTGTAGCTCAATGGATCTCTCTTTTTTCACGATTTCTCGTGTAAGCTCAACAAGGTTTTGATTATTATATTTATCTAAACGATTATTTGTTTCCTTCTCTACCGCTGCGAGAAATTCTTTCTCCGTATAGTTACGCTTAGTCTCAGACGCATTGTCTTGCGCATGAGAAAATGCGGCCCATAGACAAAAGAGCACAACTACGTAAATTTTCACACCCCACCTTCCTTCTGTTGGTGCCTCATAAAAAGGACTTCTTCAATTTCACTATATTCTTTCTTTTCTACTTCTTTCTTCTTCCCATCTCCTCCTTTCTCCCTTTCTGTCTTCGGGCCCACGAGAGTCTCTACTGCACCTCTCTTCTTTTTGTTTGCCTTTTCTTGTTTCTTTTAACTT
>JBFHGF010000163.1:0-7108 GCA_041583335.1 Bacteriovoracaceae bacterium | reverse complement strand
ACTGTAGGTTAAAGTTGGGGTTTGGGTTTTTTGAATAGAGACCAATCTTAGGACGATTGACTTTAGAGTAATGCCATTGCTTATTGACTTTATCGTTATAGTAAAGAGGGATGGTTCTATTTCTAAGAGAAATGATACCCTTGATTTGCCCTTGACCTTTAAAGTCAATTTCTTCAGAGGGGTACTCATAGGTCTTTGCCACATCACGATAGCGAGTAACGGGCTCTTTCTCTTCATATTCGACATCACGAGATTTAGTAACAGGCCTTTGAACGCAAATACAATTGGGACCACTGGACTGAACTGTTGAACAATTGTATTTTGAGGTTAGTATTCTTGGGCTACATACAGTTTGATTCTCACTGTAGTGTTCGGTTCTCTTCTTTTTTACCATCTCGTAGTCTGTATAGGGGACTTGAACTGTATATTCATGAATACGGGTTAGTTGTGTCGTTTTTAGCTGATAGTTTAACTTTCCATTGAGAGTAACTTTCGCCTCTTGAGGACTATTCATGTTGTACCAAACGGATTGTTTGAATTTAGTGTTAATTAAATCGGTGATACGGTCGTTGATTGCCCCTTGATCAAAATTGTTCGCAATATTGAGTTGAACGGCAATTGAAGAAAAGAGTTGAGGGTCAACGGCGGGAATTTTGTGTCTAATTTGAGAGTTGAATAATGCACAGTAGGAATTTGAAAACTCCTTGAAATATAGACTTTGTCTCTTCGAACCTTCATGAAGCTCACGACATTTATCTTGTCCACTTTTGACGATGGATTGATTGATATCTCTTAATGAACTTGAATAGAAATTTTCGTAGAGAACGTAGTGATCTCGATAATATTTTTTGGCCTTAATGACATATTTTGATGATAGGAATTTAGAGATCTTTCTTTGGTAGTATGGAAAAGTTTTTTTGACTTCACTGGCTTCAAGAGATGAGCCGTTGATATTCTCTTCAACATCGCCTTCCTTTCTTATTTGATGAATTTCGTGGGCGAGGTTAATGGACTCATCATAGTGATGTTCCATGTTTCTGTTGCGGATACCGATCAAGAGTTCTTTGATATGGCCATTATCGGCTTGTCTTTTAAGTTGATGCAATTCGGGGTCATTCTTATCTTTCTTTATGGCCTCGATAAGGGTGAGTCGTGCTTGACGATAATTTCCATCTTCTAGAAAGTCTTCAGCTCGACCCTTTAGGGTGGAGCAAGAAGTATAAAGCAAGGAGCCTAGGAGTAGACACAAAAGATATAATTTATTCATAATTACCTCGATAGACTCTTAATACGCTAAATAGACTTAAAAATTTTGCCCCAGTGGGGCAAAATAGTCATTACGCATAAGTTCTTCGAGGAGGATTTAGAATGTTTTGAGCAAATTGAGAACAATTTGATTTCTTTGCTCTGGTGAAATGACCTCCTGGGCTCCGAAGTTGTGAGCAAAATCGAAATTCGAGGGCATAGAGTCTTCGCATTGAACATCCATGGTGCCAACAACAAGCTGATCTTCTGTTCTTTGATCCATAACATTGATTAAAAGTTCGTCCCCATAAAAATCGAGGAACTGTTCATTAATCGTAAATTGTAATTCAAAAGTTTGTGTATCTTTATGGAAAACTGGACGCGACTCTAAAGCCTGGAAAAGCTCTTCTAATGAAATACTTTGGTTAGAAAAGGTTGCAAATGAGATAATCTCGGCACTATCAATTCTATGTTCACTCCACTCAAGAACTTGAGTTGTCGTAATGCATGTGGTTTGCCTCTGAACTTCAATTCTTCGTGGCATTCCGGTGGGTTCACGAACTGGACCTGGTTGGTATATCTCTACTTTAGTATAAGTAATATCTTTAATGGACTCGTTGAGTGAAACTTGAGGTAATTTATAGTTTCCTCTAAACTGAATAGAAAAGCTCTCTCCTATGCGAAGTTTTCCAAGTCTTATTTGGTTTGTATTTTCCTCAATTTTAAATTCACTTTGTACAATCAATTCTTGTTGAGCTTGGGCCAGTTCTAAAGAAGAGAGAAATGCCAGAGAGAGAAGGTCTTCTTGTTCATAAGATTGCCAAGAACGCTCTTGTAGTTGAAGGGAGTCCATCTTATCTAGTGTCGTATTGCTTGTTCTTTCATTATTGAAGCCATTTATGCCTTCTAACTTATTTTCTTTGTTAAAACTAAGGTCGTTGGAAACGGCTTGAAGTGCCTCTTTGAGGGATAGACTTTTATCAATGAGATAAATCTGATCCTGTCCGGGATAACTGATGAGGAGAGGACGGTTATCCTTGGCCGCATAGCTCCATTGTTTCGTGAAGGAATAGTTACTATTTTCTAGGGTAAAGGCTTCGTAATCGATGAGCTCAATCATGATTTGAGCTTCAGCGCTAAGAAAGCGTTCGATGAGTTTAGGTTGATTGATCTCAATGCTAAGGAAGGCAGTATTGGTCTCTTTTTTACTGCCAAGGGAGAGCACTTTTCCCACTTCGTCTTTTAAGATGAAACGATTTGTAAGGGGGATAAATTGATCCTTTTCATAGAAACCAATTCTTCCAGAGATATTATTGACTTCGCGAATTCCGTCAAAATTTTTCAAGCTAAGAGTTAGCTTTGATTGGAGTGAGAGGTATGGGTTGGCAGCAATGGTAAAATTCTTTAGTTCATGCCACTGGTGAAAGAGCACGGAAGTTAATTGGAAAATGGGCAGAGGAGAATACTTGATATGCTCATTATTTTCTTGAAACTTAAAGTCTTTTTGATAACTCATTTTTGCCATTTGGTTTCTATGTGGGCGATAGAGAGGGGGCCTTTGATCTTTTAGTGATGTTTTCCAAATGAGCTCTTTTGCGTTTATCGATTTTTCTGAGAGTGAAAGTTGAGTTTCTACTTTTTCTGTCGTTGAAAAAGTAGGGAAGGTGGCCACACGAGAGGACGTATTTTGTTGTGCTTCATAGGGATCTGAAATTCCGTCTCGATCTTGATCCATAAGTTCAACTGGGGGTGGACCTGGGAATTGATGGGTTTTGGGGGTTTGATTTTCTGACTTACAAGATGAGAGCGCCAGGGGGATGAGCATTCCGAAAATAAGCAACGATCGCATAAGTTCTCCTTTTTGAACGTTTGGTAGGAGTGGGTTTTGTGCCATGAGTTGTTAAATTTGGGCCGATTTAATCCGCTTATTGCAAATAAGAAACGATAGATAGAATTAAGTTATTGAAATTACATGGACTGACTACTGGGCCCTGCGTAAAAAATATGAAATAGCCCTATTAATTTCCAATAGATAGTGATAAGGTGCGAGCTTTGAAATTCACTAAATCCCGCCTACAGGCATGGTGTCTTTAGGCCGTTTAGTCCAGGAGGTTTTTATGATCTATGAGTTGGCCCTAGTGGCGACGCCGGAAGCTAATGAACACGAAGTTGCCGGTCTAAAAAGTCTGGTGCACGAGGTAGTTAAGGCCCACGACGGTGAAGTATTCATCGAAGATGATTGGGGAAAAGTTACTCTCGCACAACCAACTACAGAAGGTGTTCTATCAGGACACTTTGTTTATTTCATCTTTAAAGCGAATAACGTAAACAACAAAGAACTTATTCGTCGTCTTAAGATTACAGAAACTCACCTTCGTCATATGTTTATTGCACTTGGAGAAGATGAAGAGCGTGAAGCTATTGTAAAAGCTTACAAAACTCCATTCTCTAAAACTTACAAAGGTTCATTAACTGACAAAGAAGAAGATGGTGAATCTGAAAATCCAAAGAAATTTGCTCGTCGTAAGTCTTGTTACTTTAAAGCGAATGCTATTAAAGCTGACTGGAAAGATCCTGCAACTTTCTCTTGGCTAGTAAACGAATTTGGAAAAATTTCTCCAGCTCGTATTACTGGTGTAAGCCGTAAGCACCAAAGATTTGCAACGACTGCTATCAAACGCGCTCGTCAAATTGGTGTTGCTAGTTACGTTTCAAACGCTATCGCTGAAGTACGCGCTTAATTATTGAGTTGAGGGAAAAGATTTAAGAATGTCAGAACAAAACGACAACAAATTCGAAAATGAACAAGAGCATAAGAAGGGTTCTGAAGATACGTATTTTCAAAATATGCGTAGTCTAAATGTTCCTGAACTTAGTTTCTCTAAGCTCATTTTCCTATGTGTGCTTGCGTTACTTTTCGCAAGTCTCGAGCCGTTTGCTCTGTTCGCTTCCATTCCATTCACTTTGAGTTTTCTTCTCTATGGAAAAGGTAAGACCTTTATCCTTGGAGCTATTGGGACGGCTTTGGCCATTCTACTGATGAAAGTTCAGGTTTATCAGGGAAGCGCGGTGGGAACCTTTCCCATGGCCTTAATCTATGCTTACCTCATATCTCAAACAATTAAGAAGAAAGTTCATCCTGTTGCAGGTATTTTGCGCAACGGTTTCACTATGTTCTTGTTGGTAATGGCAGGAGTCCTCCTGTTTAACTACCTTCAACCAGGTGGAATTGAAGGCATCATTACTCCTAATATTAAGGAAGCTGCTACTCAGTACTACAATAGTCTTAAAGACGTTCCCAATGCTCCAGCTGAGCAGTTGAGACAGCTTGAAGATCTTAAGAACGATCCATCCACAGTGGTGAAATCAATTCTTAATTATGGTACGAGTGCTATCTTTATTGGTGTATTCCTGTCGATTTGGGTGGGGACTTTCGTTGTTCTTAAATTAGGTCCTCTTTGGAGAGTGATTCACCATTATCCTTTTAATGTGAAGAGTCTAACTTCATTCCAAGTTCCTTTTACCTTTGTATGGCCACTGATTGTTGGCCTAGTATTGGCCGTAGGTAATGTCTATGGACAGTTAGGTGATTGGGCGGAAGTAGTTGGCTTTAACATTCTTTTGATGTTGGGGATTTTTTACTTTTTCCAAGGTTTTGGGATCTTAAGCGATCTTTTAAACAAATGGCGAATTTTTGGATTTTTTAGAACTATGGTGATCTTTTTTTCAGTCATCATGGGCTACCAAGTTTTGGCCCTAGTTGGGGTTCTTGATACTTGGGTAGATTTTCGCAGACTTTTTAATAAAAAAAATTATGATGAAGGAGATAAATTATGAAAGTTATCCTAACAGAGAAAGTTTCTTCTCTAGGAAACGTAGGTGAAGTAGTTAACGTTTCTGCAGGTTATGCTCGTAACTTCCTTATTCCTGGTAATAAGGCCGTTCTTGCTGATGAATCAAATAAAGCTCAAATGGAGCACTACCAAAGAATGCTTGGAAAAGCAGTTGCTGCTGATAAAGCTGCCGCTGAAGCTACTAAGAAACAACTTGATGGTCTTCAATTAGATCTTATCAAGAAAGTTGGTGGTAACGGTAAACTTTTTGGTGCTGTTACAACTTCTGAGCTATCCACTCTTCTTGCTGGAAAAGGTATTGAAGTAGAAAAGAGAGTTATTACTCTTGATACTCCAATTAAAGCTACTGGTGTTTTCACTGCAAAAGCTAAACTTTTCTCAGGTGTTGAATCTGAATTTACTGTAAAAGTAGAAATGGATCCTGCACAAGCTGAAGAGCTAAAGAAAAAAGCTGAAGCTGCAGCTGCTAAGAAAAAAGCAAAAGCTGAAGCGGCTGACGAAGCTACTGAAGGTGAATCTGCTGAAGGTGAGGAAAAACAACCTCTTACTGATGAGCAGAAACTTGCTAAAGAAGCTGACGAATTGCTTAGAAGCTAATAGAATTAAGTACTGTTAAATAAGCACTTTTGAAGGATGGCCTTAGCTTATGCTAAGGCCATTTCTGTTTAAGGAGATCATAAATGGAAGGTAACATGAGTTCATTTTCAGAAAACAATTCTGCAAAACCTAAAACTCGTGAGCTACCCCATGATCTTCTCGCAGAAAGAGCACTCTTGGGATGTCTGATCATTGACGGACAGTCCTTTGACGATATTTCTGATCTCAAATTAGAAAAAACCGATTTCTATCATCCTATTTATGGTCAGATCTTTGAAGGGATCAAAGACCTCGTCTATAGTCAGCAGGCCGTTGATTATGTAACCGTAAGCTCAAAGCTTAATGAAATGGGGAAATTGGAAGAAGCTGGTGGGACGCCAGCGATTATTGAACTTGTAGAAGAACAAGCTTCTTCGGCCAATATTTATCACTACGCTAAAACGGTAAAGGATAAATCTTCTCTTAGAGAAATTTTGAGAACAGCGATGAGGGTAACCGATCGCGGATTCTCTTATACAGGAAAAGTGGAAGACTTTATTCAAGAAGTTGAAGGTGATTTTTTCAAGCTTACCAATGACGCTAAGTCGGGAAAGATGGAGAGGCTTAACGATTGTCTGCGCGAGAACTTAAAAGAACTCGAAGATATGTCGAGAAATGCAGGAGAGATCAGCGGGATCAGTACGGGTTACCCAACTCTTGATTCCAAACTTCTAGGCCTACAGCCGGGGCAACTTATCGTTCTTGCTGCCCGTCCTGCCATGGGGAAGACTTCACTGGCGCTGAATATTGCCAATAATGTTTGTGAAATCCATAAAAAGCCTGTTGCTATCTTCTCGCTGGAGATGCTTGATAAAGAACTTTCGATGAGGCTACTTTCCTCCAAGGCGAAAGTAGATTCCAAACGTTTAAGAACAAAGAACTTTCTAGACACCGATCTTCGAAATATTGGTCAGGCCGTAAAGGAGCTTTCGAGCTACCCAATTTTTATTAATGATAATGGTGAGTCGACGATTCTTGATATCCAGTCTCAGTGTCGCAAGATTCAGGCCGAACATGGACTTGGACTGATTATTATTGACTACCTTCAGCTCATGAATCCCCATAATAAGAGTATCTCTCGTGAACAGCAGATCTCTGAAATGTCTCGTGGTCTGAAGACTCTCGCTAAAGAGCTAGAGTGTCCAGTTATAACTCTTTCCCAGCTTAACCGTGGTGTTGAAGCAAGACCTAATAAACGCCCAATGGCCTCCGACCTTCGTGAATCAGGTGCGATTGAGCAGGATGCCGATATTATCCTCTTTGTTTATCGTGATGAAGTGTATAACCCAGATACTAAAGAACCTGGTGTGGCCGAAGTTATTGTAGGGAAGAACCGTGCTGGTGAAACGGGGACAGCAAAACTCGCTTGGGTT
>JBFHGF010000162.1:0-7133 GCA_041583335.1 Bacteriovoracaceae bacterium | reverse complement strand
CCAGAGTGATTTATTGGTGAAGCCCAAGATTGACACAGCAAAGCACGAAAGGAAAGAAACAGTACATAGACAACTAGATAGCTTGCACATAAAAGACCGACCGATCGATCGATCTTTAATCGATTATAACCTACCGATTTTCTTGATTTATCAAGTAAATTCCTTTCATCATTGATCAAAATTGATAGTATTACCTATTGAGACAATTTAAAACAAGGAAGTAGAAGTGAAGAATAAGATCATTCTCGGTAGCGGCCTATTGGCACTAAGTAATGTGACCACCCAGGCAGCATTAGATTTCAATGTATACGGTATTATGAAAACCTCAATTGTAAGTGCTTCACAACAGATTAACAGTTTTGGTAAGAGTACATTTTCGGCCCACACTCATGCTGCAGCAGTAGATACGACTAACTCTGCAACAGAGAAATACTCTAAGGAAAGAAGAACTTCTTTTCAAACTCAACAATCACGAGTTGGGGCCATTATTAACTCAGGTAATAAAATCAGCGCTCGTATTGAATTTGATTTTATTGATTTCAACCAAAGTACTCATGCTGCAGGTCTTCAGACTCGTCTTCGTCTTGCTTATATGGATTATAAATTTTCAGATAAGCTCTCCCTCTCTGCGGGTCAAAAGTGGCTTTCATTTATGGGCGTAGTTCCATATATGAATAACCTTGTACAGGCCAACTTCTACTCAGGGAATACTGGGTTTATCGGACAAGAGGCTTCTCTTAAGTATGTTACTGATCACTTTGATTTCTATGGTTCTATTTTGGCCAAAGGGAATAACAGAACAGCAAGCCAGACATCGACAGAGCTTGGTGCTCAACCCGGTGTTTCGCTAAGAGCAGACTATAAACTTTCAAAAGGTATTATTGGACTAGCTGCTGTTGCTGCAAAAGTTGAAACCGATGCTCTCGCGGCCAATACTTCAAATACCTATGAAAATGGAAACTCTTTCGTCTATAAGATTTTCACAAAAATGAATTTCGGAGGACTCGATTTCCGTGCAGAAGCCTTTAATGGACAAAACACTGAAAACCTTGCCCTATTGGCCATCGGAGGGAGTTCTTATAAAGCGGCTTCAAATACAGATATTCAAACTTGGGGGGGGTTTACTTCTCTCGCTTATAAGTTCAACCCTACTCACACTCTCTACGCTGGAGCAGGATATGTTGCCAACAAAGATGCAGCTGCAAGACTAGCTAGTGAAAGTGCAACCGTTAACAAAATGGCCAGCAACAAAATGGCAAGAATTGGTTACGAGTACCACATGGGAGATGGAGCTAAGATCTTTTTTGAGGACACTCAATACAGTACTAAATATGTAGTATCTTCTAATTCTTATAAGTCATACGATGCAAACGTAGCAGAAGTTGGGCTTATGTGGGCATTTAAATAACACTAAATCTAAAAGCAAGAAAGGGCCTCAATGGCCCTTTTTTTTACCTAGTTTTGTATTATCCAATCAAACAAAAAAAGCCCCTATTCAAGGGCTTTAAGCACTTAGCTTTGTCCTTTAAATCTCTTTATATTTCCTGATACCTAAACGGGGATACGAATATCCTCAACGATATCTTGCACCTCTTGTGGAGGGGCTGGAGTTACGGAAGCAACACCGATGGAGACGAGAAAGTTGAGGATCATTCCAAGACTTCCAATTCCTTCAGGTGAAATTCCGAACCACCAATGAGCAGAGTTATTCATTTCAGGTGAAACAAACTTAAAATAAACAATGTAGGCCGTCGTGAAGACAATACCTGAAACCATACCTGCAATTGCTCCTTCTTTATTCATTCTCTTAGAAAAAATTCCGAGGAAAATAATGGGAAAGAATGAACTGGCCGCAAGACCAAAGGCGAAGGCCACAACAGAGGCAACAAAGTCAGGGGGGTTGATTCCAAAGTATCCTGCAACGATAACGGCTCCACCGGAAGCCGCACGGGCCCATCTCAATTCTTCTTGTTCTGTCATGTCCGGCTTAAACGACTTTTTCACCAAGTCGTGAGAAACAGCTGAGGAAATAACGAGAAGAAGACCGGCCGCCGTGGAAAGAGCTGCAGCAAGTCCACCGGCAGCAACAAGAGCAATAATCCAGTTAGGAAGTTGAGCAATTTCAGGGTTGGCCAAAACCATAATGTCTTTATCTACATAGAGCTCGTTATTATTTGAAGTCACAGTGTTGGCAACATTTCTTTCTCCAAAGTTACCACGAGATTCATCGTTAAATGTTGGAGCACCTTCAAAAGGGGCACCTTGATGGTACTGGATTCTTCCATCACCGTTTTTATCTTTCCAAGCAATTAGCCCGGCCGTTTCCCATTTCTTAAACCAATTTGGCGTTTCTGAATACTCAGTATTAGTAACAACCTTCATAAGGTTATATCTTGCAAAGGCCGCAACTGCAGGGGCCGTTGTATAAAGAATGGCAATGAAGAAGAGGGCCCAACCGGCAGACTTTCTAGCATCACTTACCTTAGGTACTGTAAAGAAGCGGATAATCACGTGAGGAAGCCCCGCCGTTCCTACCATTAAGGCCATGGTGATAAAGAAGACATCCCCTATCGACTTCTTACCACTGGTATACTGAGCAAAGCCCAACTCCTGTGATAATCCATCTAGCTTGGGAAGAATTTTTGCAAAGCCTATCTGCGGAATTGGATTGTCGGCCATCATCATTGAAATAAAAATAGCTGGAACCAAGAAAGCAAAGATCAATACGCAATACTGAGCAACCTGAGTATAGGTAATTCCCTTCATACCCCCTAAAGTAGCGTAGAAGAATACAATCCCCATACCGATAAGAACACCAAGGTTGATGTCAACTTCTAAGAAGCGTGAGAATACAACTCCTACCCCTCTCATCTGACCGGCCACATAAGTAAAAGAAATAAAAATCGCACATACCACTGCAATTTCTCGTGCGGCCCTTGAGTAGTATCTATCCCCAACAAAGTCAGGAACCGTAAATTTACCGAACTTCCTCAAATAAGGAGCAAGTAATAGAGCGAGAAGAACATACCCTCCCGTCCATCCCATAAGAAAAACACCACCGTCTCTTCCCATAAAAGAAATAGCACCGGCCATCCCAAGGAAAGAAGCAGCACTCATCCAGTCAGCGGCAGTGGCTAGACCGTTGGCCAAAGGAGAAACTTGCCCCTCAGCAACATAGAATTCTTTTGTAGATCCGGCCCTACTCCAAATGGCAATACCGATATAGATTGCAAAAGTGATTCCTACAATTATATATGTCCAAGTTAAAACACTCATCGTTACACATCCAAGTTAAATTTCTTATCGAGCCTTCTCATAAGAAAGATATAGCTAATAATTAAAATCACAAAAACAAAGATTGAGCCTTGCTGAGCAAACCAAAACCCCAGCTTAAAACCCATAAAAGTGTACTGGTCCAAGGTATCTACTAAAACGATAGAAAACCCGAAAGAAACCAACGCCCAAAAGAACATTAAAAACATGATGATTTTTAAGTTCTCTTTCCAGTAAGCGTCTTTTTGCTCCTGATTCATAATGAACTCCCGATAAAAGTTGTGTGTAATAAAAGGCTAGCAAAAGACAAAAAGGTCAAATAGAAAAATCAACTAATCCTATAGATATCCTGAAAGTCATCCCGCAAAAGAACGAACGTATGCTACACCTTCTCGAAAACTGCTATTTAATTGGCATGTTTTACAAGATTTCTTGATAATGGCGCTCTAAAGAAATGACCGTATGTTTTAAACTGAAATTATTCCTTATATTGGCCCGCCCCTGCTCTTTGATTCTTTTCACGAGAGGATCATCTTCCAAACTAAGGTAGACCACATGAAGCAACTGATAAGCAACACTTTGAACTAGATCCTTTGCACTTGTATCCAAAGGGACTCCAGTCTTATAAGGAATAAGAAAATCTCCAGTTCCACCCGAACAAGGGGCGAGAACAATTTTTCCAAAATTCATCGCCTCGGCCACAACCAGACCAAAAGGTTCAGGTTTCTTTGGCGTGTGCACAACTATATCAGAAGCTTTATAGTAATCAGCTATATTGGATTTAGTCCCAACAAAGAAAATATTTTGTTCGAGGTGGTAAAGGAGAACTCTTTTTTTAAGCTTTTCAAGATAGACTTCTTCTTCTTCCTTCCCTGCTCCACCAACAATGATAAGCCTTACTTTATGTTTTAAGCTGGTATTCAATCGAAAGAGGCAGTCAATGGCATCAATGACAAGTTCATACTGCTTAAAGGGTGAAATTCTCCCTGCCATCATCAGCAGAAGCCCATCCTTCTTGTAAGTGGTCTTGATTTCATCAACATGATTATCATTAGTGGAGTAATCTTCAATTCCAGGAGCAACAATATCCTCCCCCTTCTTAGGATAATGAAAAGAAGGGGCGGTATGGTGTAAGATCTGTGTGTAAGTAGAATTGAAGAGAATCTTATCAACAGAAAAAAAACTTGCAATAATATCCAGCTTCTCTGCAACAGGACCATGCTGATACCATACGCGCTTAACCGGTAGACCTAGCGTTGCAAGAGATCCAATAATTTGAGAGTACGCCATCGTTGCATGGTAGATATTCCAATTAAACCGCTTAAATAAAGTTCGAACTTCTTTAACGGCCTTCAATAAACTCCACGGTCGTGATAGCCGAAATGAGTTTTGTAATACAATCGTGGTTATCCCCAACTCTTTTGCAAGACTAACAGCGGGTCCGTCTGAGAAAAAGAGAATGACGGGATCGAGGTGACCGTACTTATGATGTCCAGAACAGACATCGACAACAAACTTTTCAGCGCCCCCAAGAAAACCATTGGGACATAAATAGACAATTCTTCCGGGAGATTTATGGGGCTGCAAAGTTTAACCTTCGTTAAATTAAATACCCCAATATAATATATTAGCGCTTGGCGCCAATACAATTGGAAATGGGTAGTTAAATACTTAAGAGCAAAGGTACCTATTTTTTTAGTAGGTACCTTGCTTAACCTGAATGGTTGGACCAATGGTTTTAATGTAATTCGGTTGAACAGGATTCCCTCTTGGTGCAGGCATCATAGCGGGGGGAACTTCTTCTTCTTCTTCGTCTTCTTCCTCATCATCATCACCAGTGGAAAACTCATCTCCTGAGTCATCTCCAGGTTCATTTACAACACCTGGATCAGTCGTCCCCGGTTCGGTCTCTTCTTCAAAAGTTATGTCATCCGGAACGGGTTCCTCAGAAGGGGCAACAGCTGCGGGGTCTCGATCACCGCTTTGAGCATCTAGAGCTAGTTGGGCAGCATCATCAGCAACAAGCCCGACAGAACGTCCTAGTCTCCTCCAAATACTCTCTTCTCGAGTTTTTGAAATCGCCCTTCTCACGGCCTCACGACCACGACTCCATATATCCTTTAATCGAGGAATAAACTTCTTAGAATCTTCAACAACTGTCGCAGTTCCTTCAATAATTCGTCCCTCTACTTGAGGCCTAGGTTTAGAAACCACAAGATCTCTTGAAGGTGGCATGATTTCCCCTTCCAATACTCTTCCAGTATCTTGAGCTTCATCAACAAGACCACCAGAGCGAACTACTGGTGAAGGTAAGTTATCTCCCTTAGGAGCAGGAAGTGCTTTTTGAGGAGAAGGGAGTGCTTTCCTTGGAGCAGGAAGTTCTCCTCTTATAACCGTTCCTTCAATAATAGGTCCTTCTAGCTGAGGCTTAGGACTAGAAACCACGACATCTCTCGTAGGAGGCATGATCTCTCCTTCATACACCTTAGGAACAACAGCGCGTCCTGTACTATCCACAGGAACTACGTCTGTACCCGTTGTTCTTGCAGGAAGCTTTCCACCTTCATAAGGAACGAGATCGGTACCAGTCGTTCTCGCAGGAGGTTTTCCACCTTCATAAGGAACGAGGTCAGTACCAGTAGTTCTTGCAGGAGGTTTTCCTCCATTATAAGGAACAAGATCAGTACCAGTCGTGACAGGTTTCGTTCTCGTTGCGGCCAAAGCCGCAGGCTGAACCTCATCTACAATCCTTTCTGTTACCGCGATACTATCGGCATTGATTCTCTTTGTACTAAAGTAGAATACTTCTTCTTTAAAAGAAGCGGGGTTGGCCAAGTCGAGCTTAAATCCTGGTTTAGCTCTTCTTAAAATAATACCTTTCTTCGAGGGATTTAACCCTACTACATAAACATCACTATAGAGAGTCTGACTATAGGGTGTATAAAAGGAAACTCGCTTTCCAGTAAGGTTAGTGAAGTCTTCAGCTCCCGCTAAACGACGTAACCCATTAGCATTCCCGTAAGAGACATGAGCGATACTGTCTCCATGTACTTTAGAATAAGGAATGGTCTCTACTCTAAAAGTACTCAAATCAGAGGGATCAATTGGAATAAGGGGGTCATTGGCCACCCTTACTGTAAATGAGCTCTTATTTCTCTTGATGAGCTGTCCTCTATCAATTCCTCTTACTCGGTTTCCAGCAGGACTAAAGAAAGAGATCGTCTCCCCCATCATATTATCAGGAAAGTCCGCAGCCGAAGAAAAACGTCTTCCATCTTTAACCAATGAAATACTAGAACCATTTACATTTTCAAAGCGAAGAGGAGTTTTTCTTCCTTCAATTCGAATAGATTTCTTATTAACTTTTTCTACAATTCCAAATCTTCTTTTCCCATCTCTACCCATCCAAGAGATTTTCTTGCCCTTGAGGTTAGAGGGAAAATCTTTGAGATCAGCAACTTTATATACGGGATGGCTCTTCGCTATTAATGTCGAAGAATCTTCTATCGTCTCAACAACTTCGGAGGCCGATCGACCAGCGGTTGCCGTCTTAACGGTGACTACATCATCATAAGGAGCGGCAGATCCTGCAACACGATTCGATGTCGCGGACTCACGAATTGTTTGTCCCCCCCTTTTGGCCGCATCATCAGCAGCTTCAGTACTTAAACGAAGTGCACTGTCCTTTGCGAGAGGAGCAGGTAAGCGAGGTACATCTTTAGGCAGTGCCGAGTTGTCGGCAACTCTAGCTCCAGAGGGTAAACCTTTAACTGCTTCATCCGCTCCACGTGTTGGAGGAGGAAGAAGTTTTACATCATCGGCAACTTGAGGTGCAGGTAATGCCTTTAGCTCAGGAGGTT
>JBFHGF010000161.1:0-7193 GCA_041583335.1 Bacteriovoracaceae bacterium | reverse complement strand
GATCGATAATGTTACTCATTACTACTCACCAATTGCGATGGTTCCCAAGTACTCTACTCCAAGATGGGTTACTGGAGGAATTAGAAGAAATGGCGCTCGTGAAGTAACGAGTGAAATCAGAGTCAATGGACAACCTGTGGTAAATGCAAATAATTCGAAATATGGATACCACAAGTTCTATGTTGGAATTGATGGCCGCAATAATTATAATGCAAGTAGAGTATCAAGAAGAAGAATCACACAGCAGTGTGGAAATTAGGATATGATTATGAAGAAACTGATAGCACTTATTATCCTTTTGATCGTTCAGCTTTCCTTTGCTGAAAGTCCTAATATTCTTGGGGATGAAGCTAAGGAATGGGATATTTACCAAGATAAATATGGTAAGTATTTAGGACTTAAAGAAGTCAAAATGAAAATCATCAAGCTCAGAACCGTTGGTCCAGATGTAGATGTGGTTAAAGTAGAGCTTCCTAAGGAAGCCCCTCATTTGGCCATTATTCATTATTGTGCCGGCTCAGCGGGAACCAGTAGTATTACTACAGTTTATAGGGCCGTCATTTTTGATTTTAAAAAGCAGAAATTTGTTGGCCAAGCTCCTCTGAGAAGAGAGTATCAAGATGGTAATGTAAGTTCAGCTCAATGGAGCTATCACAATGGTCTTTTGACCATAAAAGATCCTAAAGAAGGAAAATTAGAGTTTAAACTTTAGCTTTTAAATCTAGTGACTTAACCCCTTGGTTTGTTGACATTCCGTGGTCGCATCAATCAGACTAAATAGGTCTATATTGTTGGCGAACTAAGGAGAGTTTGTGTCCAATCTAAAACTGAGTATTTTAGTCGTTTTTCTATTAAGCTTAACTTCAGCTTGTACTTCAATTAACAGATCTCACATGAATGCATCAATTGGTATCTCCATTGATTCACCCATGGATGCACGTATCGATGTTGATATGACAAAGAAGCTTGTGGGTTATGCTTCTGGTGGATACCTCTTTCATCTCTTGCGTGTAAGCGGTGATAATAAATTTGCTGATGGTATTAGCTACAATAGTGGAGGTCATTCTGATGGAGGTTTTCTCTCATCGATCAGTTCTGCTCTTAGTAAAGTTGAAGGGGTAAAGTCGGCAGCGGCTTACAATGCTATTAGAACATCAGATGCAGATGTACTGATTAACCCTCAGTATGTCATTGAAGAGAGTAACTGGAACCCCTTCTATAAACTTATTAAAGTTAAGGTCACGGGCTATCCGGGTAAAGTGATTTCCATTAAAAATAAAAGGTAATAACGTTTGCAAATGAAGGTCATCTTAACAGTATTATGTCTTAGCTTGTTCTCAATAGAATTGAGTCATGCTGCTCTTGATGTTGATACGAAGTTTACAGCGAGACTCTTAGGTGTTTCCGACACCAAGAGAACACTCTTGGTTAATCGAGGAAGTGAGCATGGGCTTGCTCTTCAACAGCATGCTAAAGTCTCTCTTCCCAACGGTGTGGTGGCCCGTGCCGTTGTTGTGAGGGTTGCCCCTTCTCGTTCTGTCTGGTCAGTCTATCGATTCTATGCCAAGGACAGTCTGACGGCCAAAACGGTTTATACATTTAAGATTTCTTCACCCATTAGGCTGACGACCGATGAGTCGAAGGCCATTGGTGCTCTAGCTGATAAGGTCGAAAAGAAGTCTGAACCCATTCCCCAAGACCCTGAGGCCGTGAAAAAGCAGAAGGTTATTCAGAGGTCCATTATGGACTCGACCAAGGTCGTAAGTCAGTATGACAATGTTGACTACTCAAAGCTTAATGACAATGGCCTAACCGAGCAGAAGAAAGAAGAGGATATCGATTGGAGTGCATTAAATGGCAAGAAAGATGCTGAACACTTCGATGATACTCTTGATTACACAAGGTTAAGGTGAGTTTAAATAATTAGACAGGCCGTAATGTTTACTCAATTCACGAGAATTTGAGCCTAGGATTCCTGAATTTCAGTATTATAGGGCCATGAAAAATCTAATCCGTTTCCTATCCGTTTTGGCATTCCTATCCTCTGCTCAAGTTTTTGCTGGAGAGATTACTCGTATTATTGTCCTTAAGAAGGATCGGGAACTACAATTGTGGCGCGGTAAGGAGCTCTACAAAAAGTTCAATGTAAAGCTATCTTCTGCCTATAATAATCCAATCTTTAAGGCAGGGCCAAAGAGAAGAGAAGGGGATATGCAAACTCCTGTGGGGTTTTACAAAATCTCCAAAAAGCGTGAAAGAACGAGATTTCCTAAGTCTTTATTAATTAGTTATCCCAACTGGAAAGATAAGCATAATGCCCAAGTTTTGGGAATTCCTGAAAGTGAGATTGGGGGCATGATCCTCATTCATGGCAACCCTTATAAGCCTACGCAGACAGTGATAGACTGGGCCGCTAAACTAGGAATTTCTGCCGATACAGTTGATCAGTGGGCGCGTGACTATTTCTACCCCTTCTTTGATTGGACTAATGGCTGTATTGCTGTAAGCGATGATGAGATGGATGAAATTTTCGAGCTTGTGGATCAGGGTACACCTATTAATATTTATCCCTAAAATATTTACTATTGAATAGTACAATTTCCTTCCCCGGTGTTAGCTTCGGCCATTCTTTATCGAGGGGAAATTCATGTTTAAGTTTATCGTACTATTTCTTAGTCTGAGTTTTGGCGTAGCTGCTCAAGACTGTTCAACCTTTTCTAGGGCCATTGTTACTGATCAGAAGAATATCTCTTATGATTTGTCCTTAGGATACCTACAATTAAATCCTTCATTTATCATCGATTTAGAGACGACAGATTATGTTTCCTGGAGAGGAGATAATCTTAACTGCCTCATCGATATTTACCACTACATGCAATTTAAATTGGTTCAAAAGTCTGCACTAGAAGGGCAGCGTTGTGTGACCACAATGGATGTCTATGTAAAGGATCACTTTTCAACAACTTCTGAGCGCGAGATTAAGCCAAGAAATGTAAAACGTGTTTGCTACGAAGAAGACCAAGAAGAGAGAGCTGTTTCTCAGCAATGTGCAGCCGCTCCAACCTGCCCAATGAATTCACGAGATGGAATATGGGTGCAGGACTACTCCAATAACTGTGAGTGTATTCTCTTTGATCAACTTATAGGTTTTGATGATGTGGTCGAGCAATATGAAGAATTCTATAATTTTAAAGTGGAATATAAAAAACCTAGTAATATCCAGGACTTGTTCGCTGAGTAAGCCTCAAACTTATTTTTTGACTTCAAATTGACATTGAACCCATGAACTTGACCTAGAGATCTGCCATACTGATCCTAGGCAAGTGAGATGGGTTCACTACAAGAAACTCCCAAAACGTCTCCCGACTCCTTCCTGGTTAGTGTTTTAAAGAATGATCTGTTGCCGCTAATCCATTCTTTAGTCTCGAAAACGCATTTGTAGTGAGCCCACCTGCCTTCTTTAGGAAATAAAACTGAAATTGAAAAATAGAAAAAACCGAGAGTAGGTGTAAGCCGGGTTCTGTCGAGAATCACCATTCATCTAGGCCACGAATTACTCCGTGGCTCAAGCATCCTACCCGTCTGCATGGACTGGCCGCCCTTAACACAGACCTATTTGGACTTGCATCACGTAGAGTTTACCTGGTTTCACTACAGCCGAACTGTACTTGCTTTCTGTTGCACTTGTCCTCACCTCACGGTGGACGGGCGTTACCCGCTACGCTGCCATATAATGCCCGGACTTTCCTCCCACAAATGAATGTCGGCGGTGACTTCCCACTCTCGGTAAAAAGTATATGCCACAGAGCGTCTTCATTAGTCAATAAACAAACGATTTGCTAAATATATTTGAATAAAATTAACTAGGTTATCGAGTATGAAGTTTGCTTTCTTTTGGGTACTTTTTGTTTACTGTCTTCCCTCATTTGCGAGTTTAGAACAACTGGCCAAAGAATTTCTTGAAAGAAACTCCATCGTCGCCGAAGCAAGATCAAATATTGTTTTGGCCCAGCTTGATATTGAGTCTTGGGACTCATCAAAGACAACGAGTCTGAGCTGGACCAGTAACTATGATAATAATAGTTTGGAATCTTATTCGGCCTTTGCTGCTCAGTTTGCCGGAGGTGCCTTTCGCCTACCAATTGAAATGCAGACTCACGGGCTAACGGTGTCTAAGGATTTCTCTTGGGGTGGTAACCTTAGTTTTGAAAATACTTTCAATCAAATAAAAGCAAAGGGCACACAGAAGATTTATGGCTTTACTCAAGGCTTAACCTTTACGCAAAATATTGGGCGCGACTTCTTTGGCCAGAATTATGATTTACAGGGAGAGGCCCTTGAGTCAGCTTTAAAAGCCTCGGCATCACAGTCTCAAGGTGAGATTGACCAATCTCTTCTTACTCTTGTTCAAAATTATTATGCGGCATCACTGTACAAGTCGATGGTTGAATTACAAACGGAAGCACAAAAGAGAGCACAGCAGAGGCTTGCCCTCATTCAAAGAAGAGTGAGAGATGGTCTAAGGGAAAAGGTTGATTTGATACAGGCTAGAATTTCACTCTTGAGAGCTCAAGAGAGTGTTAAGTCGGCCAAGCAGAATTTAATTTCAAATTTAGAGTCTTTGTCTACTTCTATTCACCGCGCGGTAGGAGAGGAGGATATTGTTGGTTTTACTCAAAAGGGATTTAAAACCCATTTAGTAAAAGCAGGCAAGGTAGATGAGAACTTAGGGCTCCAGGCCCTTGTTCATCAGGTTGAGGCGCTAGGGCAAACGTTGAAAACTAAAGATAATGACGTTATGCCAGATATTAACTTTCAAGCGGCCTTAAAAAATAATAACTATGATCCTAATCTCGGTACAGGATTTAGTGGAGGTACGTTTGGCAAGTCCAATGATGAAATTTCTGTGGGAGTAAACGTAGTTTGGCCCTTTGGTAATAAACCTCAGAGAGTTGAAGAAACGAAGGCCCGAGTTAGATTTGAAACTGCCAAGTTAAAAAAAGATCGTCTTGCAATTAACATCAACCAAATTGAGAAATCGATCAAAGATCAGATCGTTGTCTTAGAAGAAAATCTCGAGAGTTCGAGAGCGCGGCTAAAGCTGGCCCAAAGTGCACTTAAAGAGTATTCACTTCTCTATGAAAGGGGAAGGGCCGATCTCGATCAGTTGATAGCCTCGGAAGAGACTTTGATTCAAACTCAAATTAGTCATGTCCAATATCAGTCACAAAGAGAACAACTTACTTATCAGCTCTCTTTTCTTTATGGGAAACTAACGACTGATCTTATGGGTGAGGGGAAATAATATGAAGAAGATGATGGAGTTTTTTCTCGATAGACCTCTTCTCGTTAATCTCATTAGTGTTGCGGTCTTACTTGTTGGGGGGCTTTCTCTTTATGGTCTTCAAAAAGAAACTTTCCCACCCATTGATTTTGACTATATTTTAGTGTCAACGAGTTATCCCGGCTCATCTCCTGAAGATGTTGAAAAGTTGGTAACTATACCCCTCGAACGAGAGATCAAATCAGTTGATGGGATTAAAAATTTAAACGCCATTTCCGCCGAAGGAAGTTCGATCATTTATATGGAAGTATTGGCCGATGCAGATCTTGATACGGTCTTAGAAGATACAAAGAATGCGATTGATCTTGTTACTGACCTTCCTGATGATGCCGATATTCCTATAGTACGCTCTTTAAATAATAAGCAACGTGCCATTATTAAAGTGACCTTAACAGGTGACAACTATCACAAGCTCAAACATAGCTCTAAAAAGCTACGCGATTATATCGAGACAGTTGATGGGGTGGCCGTGGTTGACCTTAGTGGGTATCGAGTTGATGAGGTTCGTATTGAAGTTGATCCGAATAAATTGAATCAACTTGAGGTAACGGTTGGTGAAATTTATCAAGCCGTAAGGCAGCGAAACCTCAATTTATCAGCAGGTAAAATTGAAGATCCTCAAGGGGATATTATTGTTAGAACAGTTGCCGAATTTGAGACGGTTGAAGATATTGAAAATGTCGTTGTGATTTCGAATAATTCGGGACGCCGAATTCACCTCAAGGATGTGGCCAAAGTTATGCGACTCCCTGAGGAGAGTGGAGTTATTCAACGTTCAAATGGTAAGCAGGCCATATTTTTAAATATAAAGGCCAGAGAAAATGCTGATATTCTCGATACGGCCGCTGCGGTTAAGGTCAAGACAGAAGAGTTCTTTGAAAAAGAAGATACGCAAGGTCTAGAGTTTCGTTATACTGATGATGTCTCTTATTACGTAAAGAGAAGACTTGATGTACTTAAAGATAATGGAATTATGGGAATGATTCTTGTTTTCGTTACATTGATGCTCTTCCTCAATTTTAAAACTTCTTTGATTACTTCCTTAGGTGCTCCGGTGGCCTTTATGGTGGCCTTCTCTCTAATGGATGTAATGGGCGTTTCAGTAAACCTGATGTCCATGTTTGCCCTAATCCTCGTACTCGGGATGCTTGTTGATGATTCGATTATTGTTGCCGAGTACTACTATCAAAAACTAGAGGAAGGACTCCCTCCTCATGAAGCTGCTCGTTATGCAGCTTTCAATACGATCAAACCTGTGATGGCAACGATTGCCACGACGATGGTGGCCTTTGGTTCTCTCTTCTTTATGGGAGGGATTATGGGAAAATTTCTGTGGCCAGTGCCGGCAGTTGTGATCATTTGTTTATTGGCCTCTTTACTAGAGTGCTTCTTCATTTTGCCGTCCCACCTTTCTGACTACTGTCGCCTCAATCCAAAGCATAGCGGTAGGCGTTGGTACGACGGATTGACTGATTACTATGCCAAACTTCTCAAAAGGATTTTAAAATTTCCATGGACTGTGTTGGTCATATTTGCTCTCGTTCTGGGAGGATCCGTTTTCATGGCCACTAAGATGGATTTTGAACTCTTTCCTGGGGACGATGTCAGAACTGTCTTTCTTCAACTTAAAGGTGTCGTGGGCACACCTTTGGAAGAGACGGATAAGGCCGTTATGAAGCTTGAGAAACTTTCACTGGCCAACCTTAAAAAGGAAGAGCTTGATCAAATCAAATCACAAGTGGGAGTTTTCATCGGAGATAATGGAGATAAGAATGGAAGCCATTACGGATCTCTTATTCTCTATTTAACCCCTCCCGGAGATCGCGAACGCTCTACGGATGATATTCTT
>JBFHGF010000160.1:0-7212 GCA_041583335.1 Bacteriovoracaceae bacterium | reverse complement strand
ATGGGCTCTTTGGTCTTCACTGTTACCGCTATCTCATTGGAGAAGGGGAAGCAGTAGAATTTTGTGATGATGATTTTTGGGGTCTAAAGCTTAAGGGCTAACTTCTTGAACTTGAACCGTTACTTTTAAATGCTGAGCGATCAACCTCTTATCCGTTAGGGTCTTTAATTTCACGATATATTTTCCTTCTGTGATGGCATTGATAATCAGCTGAGGGTGAATCATTTTTAAACGGATAATGTCTGTTTTTTCTAAGTTATCTTCAGGAGATATTTTGGCCACTGAGATGAGGTCATTGGCCATTTCACGATAGAGAAGGGCGCGAACTTGTTGAAGATTTTGGGCCTTCTTATCTTTTTCGACGGGAAAATGAATATCTATCGCGAGGTTATTATAAGTTGAGCCCTCACAGTGGGTGGACCAATTTTCGGGAATACGACGGTCAAGTTTCACTAAAACGGCCTTACAACTACTGGGCATAAGTTTTTGGCGGCGAGCTTCCCACCAATTGAATTTCTTCCCTGCCTGAAAGACAAAAATGAGCATCATAAGGACGCCGACAACAAGCATGGGATTTTTCATGAATGATTTTAAAGGCATAGGGATATTATGCCTTTATTTACAAAAAAAATCACTAAAGCTTTTGTTCAATTACCCGATGAGTTTGCTACATTATTACGGTGCATATTTGTTTTTAATAGAGTGTATGTACCTGAAAAGACAAAGGCGTTTAGATGAACTCACCCTCTCATAAGTTTTTAGAAAATAAATACTGGAAACTTATTACGACTATTGATTCTTTGAATCAAGATGCTTCCTTCTCAGAACTTATCTCTCATATGGGAATTCAGTATACCGTTAAGGATATTGAAGAAGTCGTGGCCTTCCTTAAACAATTTGGTCACCCTCTAAAAATTGAATATAAAGCACAAGATGCTTGGATTGTGCTTACGGGAAAAAAACCGAAGTTCAATATGAATGTCTCACTCTCTGAGTGGATTGCTATGCAGGCCCACTTTCCATTACTAGATGAAAATAAAGGAAAGGCCATCTATAATACCCTCGCCAATTGTTTGAACCGTTTGGAAGGAAAATATCCAGAAGCGGATTTATATAATTATATGAGTGAAGAAAAAGATATGATCGAGGCCACACGTGAGATTGGTCATGATAAAGAGAAGCTTTTAAAAGCTATTAACGAAGCCGCTCTAAAAGATGAGCCCGTTAGTGTGATGACGAGTGATCAAAAGAAGATTGGTGTTTTCATTCATAAAGTCGTTTATATCGATGGCGTACTCTCTTTAATTGGAGAGGAAACGAGTGATCGCTGCTTAACTTGTATTGATATTGATCAAATCAAATCATACCAAGTGGAGCATGGTTCTCATTATCGCGCTAATTTTGCCGCTGCTGAGGTCGATGACTTTATCTCGGCAGTACGCGCTATCTCTGGAAATGAACAACGTTTGGTTATGAAAGTATCTTCTCCGGACAAGGTCAATTTAAAACCAGATTTTCATTTTCTTGGAAACCCTTTTGTTACGATGAATACTGAAGGGGAATTTATTTGGGCCGCTTCTGTAGAAGTTTCTAATGAACTCTACAAGTGGTTGGCCTCTATTTATTCTGATATCAATGTCATTGACCCCAAAGAGGTTCGTGATGATCTCGAGAGTTTTATGGAGCAAAAAGAAGCATTGAAATATGTTAAAAAAGCTTCTTAGACCAATCCTCAGTTTACGAAGGCAAGAGTTTCTTGTTAGGCTATTGCCATGCTCTTTAGGCATGATAACCTTCCTAAAGTCAGGTTAAATGAATAACAAGAATTTCTTTTTTCTCTCGTTTCTTCCCGCCATTGCATACTGGTACCTAGAAGAATATTACCCCGTTCGGATTGCTGTGGCAGGTGGTCTTGGACTCGCTGTTGCTGAAATTGCAATAGAGTACTTCTACACTAAGCATGTTCATACACTTTCCAAATTTAATTTCTTCTTGATTCTATTCTTGGGAGGGCTTTCTCTACTTGGAGAGGAAGGGGTTTGGTTTAAACTCCAGCCCGCCTTTTCAGGATGGGCCATCGGTGGCTATATGGCCTATAGACTCTGGCAGGGAAAGGGGTTAATGCTTGAGATGATGGAGAGTATGCCCAAAAAATCACCTATGCCTCCTTTCATCTTTCAGATGATGGAAAAGCATATGGTCTTTCTTTTTATAGGTTATGGCACATTTATGGCCTTTGTTGCGCTGATGTGGTCAACAGACCGTTGGCTATTTTGGAAGACGATTGGCTTCTACATTGTCTTTGCTGTCTTTGCCGTGATTGAAATTTTCTTTATGCGAGGAAAGATCAAACAATGGCAAAGGGCAGAACAAGCGAGACAAGTTCTCAATCAGATGCGACCACCAGAATAAGAACCTAAAATTTTCACATGGTGAGCATCGCGATTGAGCTCCTGTAAGCACTCAATAGTCTTGGCCTCTTTTAGTCCACTCATGAAGTCTACATAGAATATATACTGGAAAGGATCTTCCGGAATAGGGCGACTTTCGAGTTTGGTCATGTTGATATTGTATTTCTTGAATATCTGTAGGCAGTCTAAAAGGGCGCCCGGTCTGTGGTTAGCACAGAAGGCAATGGAGGTCTTTGTTTGAATGATCCCTTCAGGAATTTCATCCTCTCTGACGAGGATGAGAAACCGAGTAATATTATTTTGCGTATGTTGAATTTTATCACTGAGAATCTCAAGCCCATAAGTTTCTGCACATAGGACTGATCCGATGGCCGCTTCTGTTCTTAAAGGCTTTTGAGCCTCTCTTTCTTTAAGCAGCTTGCAGCTTCCGGCGGTGTCGTAATCGGCAATGGCCTTCATTCCATGCTGGTTGAGATAGTCTCTACATTGAGCTAGAGCAATTGGGTGGGAGTATACATTTTTGATATCTTCTAGTTTTGTTCCAGGCACGACCATTAAGTGATGGTGGATAGGTTGATAAACTTCACCAATGGCAAAGATGGGATGCTTGTAAATTAAGTCGAGATTGACGTTAACATTTCCAACAATAGAGTTCTCAACGGGCAGAATGGCCATGGCCACTTCTTTATTGAGTAGAGCATCGGTGACCTCTTCGCTAAGCTCAAGGCCAATGGCTTCGACATCTTCATTAAAGTAATTGCGCAGGGCCACTTCTGAGTAGGCTCCACGTTCACCCTGGAATGCAACTTTCATTCAGAAACCTTTTTATGAATATTATTAAGACTATTGATGAACTCAAGACGAGTTTCTTCAGCATAGGGGTTATAACGATTCATATCTTCAAATAATTGCCATGAATCATTCTCAACAGTTTGAAGGATCTTCATAAGCCTGCGGTAACCCTTGGTATCAATCTCTAGTGACTCGGCTCCAAAGTCCATAAGGGTACGTCCAAGGAAGTGGGTCAAAAGTAGGCTGTGGGCAATTTGTTTATCGTGCTCCTCAGGAGTGGACTCAATGACTTTGAGCCCATGATCTTCCAGATAAGATTTAATATTAGAGAAAACTTCATCCTTAATCCGTACTGGAGTAAGTACAATCTTGGCGCCGTAGAGGGTATTCTTGGCCGAGTCGGGACCAAACATCGGATGAGTCCCAAGAAGCGAAACATGGTCAGGAAGAGTTTCTTTCATCCATTGAACGGGTTTTGATTTTACAGAACAAACGTCGATAACCAAGGTTTCTTGTTTGAGGTGAGGGGCCATTTCCTTGAGTACATCTTGAAAGGCGCTCATGGGAACAAAAGGGATCACAATAGGGCATTGGCAAACTTCTTCTAAAGAGGATGGGGAGGCACCAATGGATCTGATTTCATTAGAATAGTCTTCGACATCATAAATATAGATATTTGCATCTTGAACTAAGCGGCTTGCAATTAATTTACCGAGACGACCAAACCCTATTAATCCTATTTTCATAAACAATCCTTAATGGCACGAAACCCTTTTTCGATATTTTCATCAGAGGTAGCAAAGCAAATACGAAGATAGCCTGGCTCTCCAAAGAAGCTTCCTGGTAAGAGTGCAACTTTGGCCTCTTTGAGAATATGCATTGATAGGTTTTCATCGCTGCCATATTTATCGAGAAGTTCCTGAGAGATTTTTGGAAAGAGGTAGAAGGCACCTTCTGGTCGATCAGTGTCAGGAAAGATGTCTTTGCATAGTTTATAGGCCAATTCTATACGACGGCCAAAGACTTCACGCATATGACCTACAATTTCATCTTCGTGTTCAAGTGCAGCCAGGGCTCCCTTTTGAATGAAGACAGGAACATTTCCACAAACATGACTTTGAAGTTTGGCCATCGCCTTAATGATCTCATTATTGGCAACGATGTAGCCAAGGCGAAAGCCTGTCATGCAATATGATTTAGAAAAACTCTGAACAATGAGTGTTCTTTCAAGGTTAGGATCGGCAAGACCTGCGGGACCGACGAATTTACGGCCACCATAGGTGAGGGTCTCATAAGCTTCATCGGAAATAATATAAATACCTCTCTCTTTGGCCAGCTCTACTAGTTTCTTGAGGGGACCTTCTTTAGGGAGAAGCCCTGAGGGATTACTGGGAGAATTAATGACAATGGCCTTGGTCTTTTCATTTATGGCCTTCTCAATATTTTCACAGCTGAGGTGTCCATGGTCAGAATCGACAAAGACGGGTTTTCCACCAGCGAGCTTAACGGCTTCGGGAAAACTAACCCAAAAAGGGCGAGGGATTATAACTTCATCACCGGGATTACATATGAGTTGGAAAATACTGTAGAGGACTTGCTTGGACCCATTACTTAAGCAGATATTGGCGGCCGTTACATCCAGGCCCTGATCTCTTTTGAGCTTCTTAACAATAGCATCTCTAAGAAAGAGCTCACCTGGAACAAGGGCATAGCGAGTGTGACCTTCATCGAGGGCCTGCTTGGTGGCCTCGATAACATATGTCGGAGTAGGAAAGTCAGGCTCTCCTACATTGAAGCTGATTATATCTTGTCCTTGGGACCGAAGTTCTGAAATAACCGCGGCCATTTTTACAGATTTTGATTCTTCGACCGACTGGATTCTCTCGGCTATCATCTGATTCCTCTCTTTGTGAAAAATGATAGTACGATTGTACTCTGAGCAAGAGTAATTTTCTATGATTAGATGTGATATTTAAGAAGGGAGGGGCAGGAATTATTCCTACCCCTTAGTCTATTTGTTTCTATTTCTTATCTTGATTTATTAGAAAGGATCTCATCATCTCAGTCTGTACCTTAACGGATTCTTCGTGAACAACGTGGTAAACTTCTTCAACGAACTCAGGACGAAGACCTACTTTTTCGGCCATTTCGCTAATCTTATTCATCATAGCGTCCATTCGATGTACCTGAAGGGCGGTTACATTATTTTTCATTTTAAGGTCACCAATTCGCTCAACAATATTGAATCGCATTTTTAGAGATTCGATGATTTCAGAGTCTAGGCGATCAATTTGAACCCTAAGGTCATTGAGGTCATGCTCAAAAGTACGATCTGGTGAAAATTCTGTTTTAAGTTTAAGTGATTTGATAATAGAGGCCAGAGCAGTAGGGGTAACCTGTTGAGCAGCATCACTCCAAGCTTCTTCTGGATTGGGATGAGTTTCAACCATGACTCCATCCATATCTAGGTCCATGGCCTTCTGACATACTAGAGCGATACGTTCACGATCTCCGGTAATATGAGAAGGGTCGCATACGATTGGCAGATCGGGCAGGTGGCGCTTAAGCTCAATAGGAATTCTCCATAGGGGCTGATTTCTATATTCCGTTTTCTCAGAAGTGGAGAATCCACGGTGGATGGCCACGAGCTTATCAAGGCCAGCTAGGTTAAGCCTTTCGAGAGCACCCATCCACAGGGCGAGATCTACGTTGATAGGGTTCTTTACCATTACTGGAATATTTGTTCCCTTGAGAGCGTCGGCAATTTCTTGTACAGAGAAAGGATTCACTGTCGTACGAGCACCGATCCAGAGGATATCAATATTGTGTTTAAGGGCCTGCTCAACATGAGTTGCATTGGCCACTTCTGTCGTGACTAAAAGTCCGGTCTCTTCTTTAACTTGGGCGAGCCATTTGAGACCTTTTTCTCCGACTCCTTCAAAGCTATTGGGACGGGTACGAGGCTTCCAGATTCCAGCTCTAAAAATACGAACATCTTCGTTTTGAACCAATTCTTTGGCCGTGGCCATAACTTGCTCTTCTGTCTCAGCGGAGCATGGACCGGCGATGACGAGGGGTCTTTTTAAATTCGGGATCCACTTGTTGATTGGTTTGATGTTCATTTTTTACCTCTTTATAACCTTTGGTATAGTCTTGATAGATGCAATCTTTAACGATTGCGGGGCGGCTATACTGCTCTAATATTATAACTTCGTAAACTTACAATTTCTTAAACTGCAACCTTGGTGCCAACGAAAACGTAGAATATAGAAAAGATTACGGATTAACTGCTTAATTTCCTTAGACGAAAATGAATGCAAAGAGGCCAAAAAGTGACGTTGTCTACTATTTAGACAGTTTTTGAACGCTTGAAGAAGCGGCCGTTTTAGGAGCCTCTTGGGTCGCTGATACACGAGAGAAGACCAGTCCCCACAAAATAAGAAGAGATGTGATAACCGCTAAGCGATTCATAAATACCCTCTAGGTTAAGGAGTTGATTTGCGAATCTTAACGCTTTTTTTAATGTTGTGGGGGGACTTGGTAATATTTCCAAGCCGTGCCTAAAGATTCAACACTTAAGGCATGCCTAGCCCTATCCAGCGTTGTAGTATTTTAACTTCTTTATCACTTAATTGCTCAAAGGGAGAATCCTTAGGAGGCATAGGCTCAAAAGGATCTTGAATAACTTCTAGTAAGTAACTACGGTCAGGCTTTTCAAAATCGAGCAGATAATTCCTTTGTTGAAAAATGGCAAAGCGAGTAGATAAATCAAGAAAGGGAACTTGTCCTTGCGGAGAATGACAAACACTACACCTTTTAGCAAAGATATTGCGATTGATAGACTCGTACGTTGCCTTAAGTTTGGCCACTGGTGGTGGAGGCGTATTGGTCGTTGGGCCTGGTGCCCCAGTGGCCACCCATTGATTGAAGAGTCCCATTTGTTCATCTGTTAAGCTTCCATTCTTAGGCATTCTTAAAGAACGGATACTCGTGGAGATTGCTTCTAAGT
>JBFHGF010000159.1:0-7394 GCA_041583335.1 Bacteriovoracaceae bacterium | reverse complement strand
GACAGGTTGAAACAAGAAATCGCTGTAAAATCAGAAAAGGGCAAAGTGTAGAATTTGAACAATACACCATTCAAGTAAAATAGAGGTGCTCAAAGCGAACACCTCTAGTGCCTATCAATTTATTGATAAATAATCATCTTCACTTGTTTGGGACTAAGAACCTTGCGATCAAACTCCATATGCACCACATCGGTTAGAGTCTTTGCCGCACTGGGATGTTTATACTCTACATGACTTAGTGAATTCATTTTAAATAATGTCTTATTGGTTACCAGCATTTCGATCCGATCCAATTGGATAGTTTTCCCCACACCAGTCACCTCGCCCATCAAGACTTTTAATCCTTGATCTTTTAATTGCTGCACATTCATTTGGTGTTTTTCAAGAACCTTTAAGGCCTCTTTACCTACTCCGGTGACTTCGCCAGCAAAAGAAAACCCACTAAAGGAAAATGCTAAAATTAAGAATAGTTTTTTCATTGTACCATCTCCGTCTTTTCGGGAAGAATTTGTGAGTCACTCATATTCAATGTGAAGTATGGAATCTCACCTTCATAAAAGGGTGACTTCGTTATATCGATAATCTTTTTTATGGCCTCTTTTTGAATCTGTTTTATCTTTTGAATCCCTTCTTCGTTCAAGCTCTCACTTATGGTGTAGAAAAGGTTTTGTCCCTCACTCACTTTATCTAACTTGAAGTGGGCAACGAGCTGAGGAAGGTGTTCAAGAACGACAGCAACATCAAGCCCAAAGTTTTTATCGCGAGCATGATAGACTTCTCCATCCTTTGCAATAAGCCCATTCTTAACTAAATGTTCTAATTTCATCAGGCCAATTTTTCCATAGTTCGATTCAATATCGTCATATGTGGCCCCTACTCGATTAGCGCAAAGTTTATAGACAAAGTACGAGGTCGAATCTCTTAGAAAAGAATTTAAATCTGCTTTGTAGCTATGATCAATCTTGGTTTCCACATAGGGACCAAAAGAGGTTTTTAATAGTTCACCTAATGGCCCATCATAGCTCTCTACAATCACCGACAACCTCTTCTCACTAGTAAGGGCACTAACAAGGGAGAGGACAGTGTGGGGAGCGGGATCTCCCTTGATATCGTCATTCTTAAGTCGCCTTAAGGTCGTCGCACCAATCCCCGATTTCATAGCAAGAGCATTTAGGCTTACATGGGGGTATCTATCAAGATACGAATCCAGCATCGCCTTCAACTGGCAAGTAAGAGTCATCAAATCCTCCGATTGATTTATTAACCTAATTAACCATATCAAAGCGGGAAGAATAGAAAACCGTTTTCATCGGGGAACATCCTTTCTAGGGCCGTTTGTAATAAATTTTCAGAAAAAATAAATCCTATCGAAGAGGAGGTGCCCAAAAAGACACCACTTCCACAGATATCCTCTAACCTCTTCTTCTGAGTACAAACTCTCTTCTGGTCATGCATCTCCCTGAAACTGCATCGTAAATAAGGTTACGGGCACAAGTCGGAGTTCTTCCCGGATTAGGACGAGTAGGACGTGTTGGACGATTGCCATTGCCATTGCCATTAGGGTTACCACAGCGGGAGGTATTCACTTTAAACTGTAACTTGCCAATAATATCAGCAGTATCTAGGCCGATATAGACAAAGGAGCCCAAACTCTCACCAAAGGGTAGAATATTGGCCCTAATCAAATTGCGCAGGTTAAATTTATATTTGGAGTCTTGGCGACTTGAGCAATTGCCCTGAACTTTTATATTCTTTTGCCCTGACATGGTCCAATCTTCATCGGCAGGCTCCATCCTCCAAATCTTACGAGCTATAAAATCCCTCTTCAGTTTAGAATTGGCCCCTGGTGTTTTGTAGTCGATCAGTTGAGACTGAAAGAAGGCAGTTGTCCCTTCATCCATTACTGTAGTCCCCCTAAAATCGACATTGACATCAATACTATCAATACGATGTTGTGCCGGAATATCAGCTTCAATTAAGATATTACAAATTTTCTGTACAAGGTTTTTATCGAAACGACTCCCTGCCCGGTTGCTATCAACGGCCACATCATTATCGTTGTCGCCATCAAATTGAGGTAGCTCAATGAGCATCTCATTAAAAAGAACAGATACTGTTTCTCCATCTGGGCTCGTCACAATATCCGTACTTCCTAAGGGACAACCTGTACCTTGCGCCACAACATTAGAAAAAGTCTTTGCGTGGATAGTCGTTTGACCTAAGAGCAGTAATCCTGCAATCATCATAAGTTTCTTCATCTCTCTCTCCTTATTCTCTCAAACGAAAGTTTAACCTTCGACATCGTTAAATTAAACGTCAGACATTTTTTTGACTAGCACATAAAGAAGACCTCTTTGAAAAACTGAGCCACGTGGAGTGAACTTTTTTGCCTACTCTCCACATGGTGCAGTTTATAGAGCAAAACATTTTTTTTTATTTGCAGAGAAAAAATAAATTTCTAAAACAGACTCATGAATCCAATGGAGGGTTCCTAAAAAAAATCATTCAGGAGAGAGTATGAAAAAGATCTTATCAATTATGGCACTAGCAACACTACTTTGGTCACCTGTAAACGCACAAGACGATATCAGTCTTGGTGAACCAGGATATGGAGGAACCGGTTGTCCATCTGGTTCTGCATCCGCAACCCTAAGTCCAGACAATAAATCCCTTTCCATTATCTTTGATGATTTCTATGTTGAAGCAGGAGCGGCCAACGGACGACGACTTGCTCGGAAGAACTGCTCCATCGCTATTCCGGTACACGTACCTCAAGGTATGTCAGTAAGTGTGATCGATGTTGATTACCGAGGGTATGTATCTCTCCCCAGCAGGGCCCAAGCTCGTTTTTCTGTAGAGTACTTCTTCGCGGGAATTCGTGGACCTCAGTACACAAAAACATTCAGAGGAGAAACCGATAAAGACTACGTGCTAAGAAACCAACTTGGGCTACAGGCCACAGTTTGGTCAAAATGTGGCGCTGACGTAAACCTACGTGTTAACTCTAGTATGATGGTGCGTGTAGCATCGACTCGTGACGATGCTCTTGCAACAGTGGACAGTGCTGACTTTAGATCAGGGATCAAATACCAATTGCAATGGAGAAGATGTAACTAGTAAGTACATAACAAATCAAACAATCAAACAAAGAAAGGCCCCTTAATCAAGGGGCTTTTTTTTAGCACTCAACATAAAGAAGATTGTGAAGAGAATGGAATTACCCACCGAGAGTGCACCATATAGCAGAGGAATCCAACTTACGCTTAAGGCCGTATCTTTAGGATAACTCAACATCAAAATAGCAAAGGCCAATGGTGCATTTTGAATACCTGTCTCAAAACTCAAGGCCCTTTGATTCACAGCTGCCAACTTCAAAAACTTCGTCATCAGAAAAGAAACTCCAATACCTAAGAGGCTCAATAATCCAATCACCACAAATAATTTAATTTCTCTATCTTTAATGGTCTCTGCAAGCTTAGGTAACCAAATAAAGATCATGATAAGCATACTAATATGACCAAACTTTCGAGAGACTTTATCAACTCTTTCAGCAAGGCGTGTATTCCTTTGTTTGATTAGATATCCCAAGAAAATGGGAATCAGTACAAATACCAGACTTACCACAATATTCTTTAAAGGAATTGAGATAGAACTGTCTTCAATAATGGCCCTACCGTAAATCCCAAGTAACAAAGGGGTCATAACAAAGGAAAGAATGGTCGTCGTCAAGGTTAGAACAATACTAAGCTCCGTATTTCCCTTGGAGAGGAATGTGAACATATTCGAAGTTGTGCCTCCAGGGCAGCATGCCACAAGTAAAATGGTATAACCCATGAGCCCATCAATTCCGCCCAAGGAAATCAGTCCAATTGCCAGTAGCGGCATAGAGATATATTGGAGTAAAAGCCCAATAAGAAATGGCTTCTTTTCTCTAAGGGTGGTTTTAAAGTTCTCTTGTTCCAAAGAGCAACCAATCCCTATCATTAAAGAAAAGACGAGAAGAAAAAGAAGAATATTTTCAATTGGACTAAGCATAGAGAAAGTTTAACATATACTTGTCCACTTTCTATGAACTAATAGAGGCCTGAATCAATTATTTGAGAACAGCGTTGCGGTTCATTCGTGGTTATAAAATCGACACCTTTTGCCAAGTACTTCTTTATCTTTGAAGTCTTGTCTTTAGTATAGACACCAACAAGCTTCCCCTCTCTTTGCAGGCGCTTCACTTTGGCCTTATGGATATATTTGGCATCGACAACATCAAGGCCATCAAAATTCGAAAAATATCCAAACTTCTGTAACTTGACTGTCTTCACCTGCTGGTAAAAAGCAGATTGTTTACGCAAAGACTTCACTTGCTTAAGAACCTCTGTTTTAAAAGAAACAATGAAGACCTGTGCGGGATTGTCCTTAAAGTACTCTTCAATTAATTCAAAATCTGTTGCCATCGGCTTATCTTTAAATTCTATAAATAATTTACTATCCCCTGTTTTAAAAATTCGCAAGACCTCTTCCAAGGTTGGAACTTCTTCTCCATTTTTGAGCTTACAAAGACTTCTAAGTTCACGAAGACTCAATTCTTCGACCTTTTTCCTAGCAGGACAATTCTCTCCTGTAGTCAGACGACCTAACTTCTTGTCGTGAAAAACAATGGTTTGTTGATCTTTGGTATGAAGTAAATCAAATTCAATAGCATCCACATTGGCATCGATTGCGGCCCTGAAGGCGGCCACAGAGTTTTCCATTTCGCCATATCCCAATGATCTATGGGAAACACAAAAAGGTATGGCCAGGAGATTCACTTGGAGGCAAGTTAAAAGTAAGGTCAATAGGATCTTATTCATTGAGAATCTTGTAACATGATTTTCCCACTATTCTAATGACTGGGTAACTTTTATAGATTTCATTACCTGTCTAAAAGAACTCCCAACTACTGGATAATATAGGTATTTGCTTATAACTCGATCCTTGCTAGACTTTCTTGACCAATTTCATCATGACTTAATTTAATAAAGGCAGGTTTATGCGATTTCTACCTCTTATTCTCGCTTTTCTCTTAGGAGCTTGTGCCACTTACACTCCACAGCAAAGAGAAGATAATACCAAGAAGCTCAACGCTTACTTTGAAAAAGTTTTCAATGAAACGATCCAACGCTACCCTACATGGCAAACCTATATTGGTCTTAAAACCAATTACGATAAGCTCAACAATGAAACCGAAGCCTTTGCTGCAGAGTCGGTAGAACTCACCAAGAAGAATTTAGAGGGGCTACATCAGTTTGCGTATGAAGGTCTCAGTGATCAAGGAAAACTCAGCTACAAGCTCTTTGAAGAGCGCTTAAAAGATGAAATCGAGCAGTGGCAATGGCGCTACCATGGATATATTCTCAACCATAAGTACGGTTGGCACAGCAGAACTCCCTCCTTCATGATCAATATGCACAGAGTGAGTAACCTAAAAGAAGCTCAGGACTATATTGCACGACTCAAAGAATTTAAGAGGTCCTTCACAGAGAACCTAGACTTTGTAAAAAAGCAAAGAGAAATGGGGATTCTCCCTCCCGCCTTTGTCTATGAAAAGGTCATTCATGACTCTCAAAATGTAATTACCGGCTACCCCTTTACCAAAACAGGACGCTCACCTCTCTACGCCGATTTTAAAAAGAAAATTTCAAAGCTCAAAATAGACGAAAGGGAGAAGGCCCGACTACGCCGAGAAGCGGCCAATGCATTAAGAGAATACGTAAAGCCGGCCTATCTCGAGCTCATTACCTTTGTAAAAGAAATTCAAAAGGAACAGAAAGACAATCATGGAGCGTGGTCTCTTCCCAATGGAGATGAGTTCTATCGTTATCGCCTCCAGAAAATGACCACCACCGATATGACTCCTCAAGAAGTCCACGAGTTTGGACTTGCTGAAGTTGATCGCATCCACACCGAGATGAGAGCGATTATGAAGAAGGTTGGTTTCAAAGGCACCCTTCAAGAGTTCTTTCAGCATATGAGAACCAGTAAGGAACAAATCTTCCCCAACACTCAGGCCGGAAGAGACGCCTATCTTAAAAAGGCCGATGAAGTGCTCGCAGATATTACCAAGGCTCTGCCAAAAATGTTTAACACCATTCCCAAAGCCCCCCTTAAGGTAAAGGCCGTGGAAGCTTATCGCGAAAAATCTTCAGGAATTGCTTTTTACCAAAGCCCACCCCTTTTCGGAGATAGACCTGGTATCTATTATGTAAACCTCTACGAGATGAAGGACGTTCCTAAATACAAAATCGAAGGACTCGCCTATCACGAGGGAATCCCAGGTCACCACCTTCAAAATGCGGTACAATCGGAGCTCAAAGGACTACCCAAATTTAGAAGAACTGCCCACTATACCGCTTATGGCGAAGGTTGGGGACTCTACTCAGAATTCCTCCCTAAAGAGTTTGGCTTTTACCAAGACCCCTACAGTGACTTTGGTCGCCTAGGTATGGAACTTTGGAGGGCCTGTCGTCTCGTAACAGACACTGGTCTTCACTATAAGAAGTGGTCTCGAGAGAAGGGAATAAAGTACCTCACCGAGAATACGCCCAATGGTATGCTCGATATTGAAAAAGGTATTGAGCGCTATATCGTCAACCCCGGACAGGCCACGGCCTACAAGATCGGAATGAAGAAGATCCTCGATCTTCGCAAGCGAGCAAAAGAAGAGTTAGGTGTGAAGTTTGATATTCGCGACTTCCATGACACTATTTTACGCTCGGGGGCCGTTCCTTTAAATATCATGGAAGAACTTGTAGAAAATTGGATCGCAAAAACCAAGGCCCAATAACAGGGCCCACTCATTAGGAACGAGGAATACCGGCCTTAATCCAGGCGATAAGAACGCTTACCTCTTCTCTCGTGACCTGCTTAAAGGGACTTGAAAGAGGTGGCATTGGGTCGTCACCATCAGTGATTTCATCGATGATGTCTGATTTCCACGGTCTTCTAAAGTCAAAGAGATCCTTACTATTTCTCACGATAGATTCATAGCTGGAGAGGTCTAAGAATGCGGCCCTTCCTTGGGGATTATGGCAGGCCACACACTTTTGAGAAAAAACATTCTTATTCAAGCTTGCATAAGTTGGCTCCAATGGAACCGGTGTTGGAATAGGAACGGGATTAGGTGTTGGATTAGGGTTTGGAGTTGGCCCTGTTGAAACATCGGGAGCACCAGCAGCGGCCCAATCAAAGAGCAAGGTTTTAAGATCAGCTGGAAGTTGACCACCCATAGGCATGATATCCCCTCGTACAAAATTGACGATCGTATCAATTTTACTTTTCACGACATCGTACTGATCGAATGTACTGTGGCATTGCATACAGTAGGGTGCAAAAACTTTGGCCTGGAGGTTTTGGAAAGTGAG
>JBFHGF010000158.1:0-7484 GCA_041583335.1 Bacteriovoracaceae bacterium | reverse complement strand
ATTGTATCTCCAATTTATGTTAACAATATCTCTTTATCGGTAAACAAAGCTTTTTTCTAAAGAATATGGAGAAATACCAATTATAGAGCGGGGGAAGGCGTGAAAAAAGTCGTTTCACGCCTAATCTGGAAGTGATAACTCAAGTTGTTAAGCGCTTTGCTTCTTGGGTAGTGAGTTTTCCACGAGTTCTTTGTCAGTGAGAAGTATGTGGTTAACAAGCCAATCTTTAAGAAAGGTGATGATTCCCTCAGATACTTCTGCCTTTCCTTCATAGTACTGTTTTTTGAAATTTTCGATTTTATTAACAAAGCCACGATGGGTTTTTTTATGAGAGTCAATGAAGTCGTCTGTTAGTCCCTCCGCCTCATCCATAATTGACTCTTCTTGCGTAAAGTGAGTTTGAGTGTATTTTACCAGTTCATCAAGGCAAATTGCTACTAAGAGTTCTTGAGTATTGGATTCGATAGCATCGTGAAGTTGATTTAAGAGAAGTACTAACTTCTTGTGCTGGAAATCAATAACCTCATCCCCAAGTTCATACTCATTAGACCATTGAATTAGCATACGATTCTCCTTAATATTATATTTAGTAAATATATCGACGGAAGCGGGATGACGGTTTAGGCATTTCCTGTAGGTGTGATAATTGTCATTATGTGAGAACGATTCAAGGAGTCATTTTTGTCCCAAAATAAGAAATATATATTCTGTGGTGGAGGTAGTGGTGGTCACGTTATGCCGGCTCTAACTCTTTACAAACACTTGGAGAAGAATATGGTGGAAGCTGATTTCGTTGCTATTGGGAGCGAACAAGGGATTGAACGTGATATCTTTGAAAAGCAGGGACTGAGGTATTATCCGATTTCAACAGGAAAGCTTCGTCGTTATTTTTCGTGGCAAAACTTTTTAGATATTTTACGAATTTTTAAAGGGATTATTCAGTCATTTTTCATTCTTTTAAAATGGAAGAGAGCAGAGACTGTAGTTATTGCAACCGGAGGTTTTGTTACGGTTCCAGTTGTTATTGCTGCTTGGCTGCAGGGAAAGAAGGTAATTGTTCACGAGCAAACGACTCGAGTTGGTTTGGCCAATAAGATCTGTAGCTTCTTTGCAAAAGAAGTCATCGTGACTTTTGAAGAGTCCTTAAAATTCTTTCCTCCTGGTAAGGCCAAGCACCTTGGGTACCCTTTGCGAGAAGAGATCTTTTCAGAAGGGGAAGAGCTGGAGATTAAGGGAATTAAGCTTAGCTCTGTCGAAAGACCTATTTTATTCCTTACCGGTGGGGGAAATGGATCTATGCTATTAAATGACTCTTTAGCTGAAATTATGCCTCAGATTCAAGAGCAGTTTTTTATCATTCATCAGTCAGGGAAGAATTTTGAAGAGGAGTTGCTTAAAAAAGAGACAAATCACTACAAGGTCTTTGGCTTCGTTGGGAAGGAGATGATTGGGCTTATGAAGAAGGCCCATGTAATTATCTCGCGCTCTGGAGCAGGAACAGTTGTTGAATTGATGGCCTTAGGTAAGCCCTCTATCTTTGTACCCCTTAAAATCGCTCAAAAGAATGAACAGTATCATAACGCAATGTCGGCCCATGAAAAACTTGGAAGTATTGTGATTAAAGAAGATGACCTTACGGGAGAGTGTTTGCTTAGAGCGATTGAAGATATTCAATGTTTAGGGAAAAAAAATGGGGTTGAAATCAACCCCACTGAAGCTATTGCAAATTTAGTTCAAGATATTTAGCTATTCTTTTCCTAGTAGCTCGTCTCTAAGTCTTTCATCTCTGGCATTGATAAACCAAATGCTAAGAAGGGCCTTAGAAAAGGCCTTGTCCCCAATAAACGGATGCTTTTGTCCCTTTACAGAAACTTGTACCCCTTGATCGAGGAAGTTAATTAAAATCGCTTCACCCTCTTCCATATCTCTCATTGTTGCATTGAATTTGTTGAAGGCCTCCATGAGAGGCTTACGATCAGCTTCCGTTACAGCAGCTTTAAAACCTTCAAGCCAAGCGTCTTGAAGGTCATCGGCATCAACATCCCTTACAAACTTCATCGTGATGTGTTTTGGATTATCTTGATTAATAATTTCATTAGAGTTTTGTGACTTCTTGAGAACATAGAGACCACCAACGTAGACTTTCACGTTGAAAATGGTTGCTCTTCTGATCCCAATTCCATTAAGGACGAGTTCTTTTCCTTCCAGGCTCATAGTGTCGGGAAGCTCGACATCTGCTTTTTTGGCAGCAAAGGTGAGGGAACTTATTAGCAATAGAATTGAGATCGTTAATGTTTTCAAGTTAACTCCTTACTTACGAACTACACTTCGTTTATTAGATTCAAGAACTTTCTTTCTAATTCTAATACTTTCTGGAGTAACTTCAACCCATTCATCAACATCAATCCAGTCTAGGGCCCAATCTAGGTTTCTTGGTTGAATTGGAGGAAGAATGATATTCACGTCTTTACCAGCTGTACGCATACTGGAGAGGTGTTTTTCACGTACTGCATTAACGTTCGTGTCATTAGTCTTACTGTATTCCCCAATAACCATACCTTCATAGCACTTCTCTCCAGGAAGAACGAATTGTTTACCAAGGCTTAGAAGGTTGAATAGGGCGTAAGGAGTTAACTTACCAGCACGGTCAGCAATAATCGCTCCATTTTGACGAGCGAGCATATCTCCGGCGTAAGGACGGTAGCCAAGGTATTCTGAACTCATGATTCCTTCTCCGCGAGTATCGGTTAGGAAGCGTGAACGGTAACCGATGAGTCCACGAGAAGGTACGATAAATTCCATTCTTGTTCTGGTGTCACCGATTGGAATCATGGCATCCATAAGACCTTTTCTCTGAGCAAGTTTCTCAGTTACTGCACCGGTAGCATCTGAAGGGATATCGAGAACAAGTCTCTCAAATGGCTCCGTTTTTTGACCATCTTCCTCACCAAAGAGTACTTCTGGACGAGAGAGCATGAATTCAAATCCTGCACGACGAAGTTCTTCGAATACGATGGCAAGCTGAAGTTCACCACGTCCCATAAGCTTATAAACTTTTGGATCATCAGTGGGTTCATATTTAAGTGAAACGTTGTGGCGACAGCTATCTTCAAGGAACTCTTCTAGTTTTCTTGAGGTAAGGTACTCACCTTCTTGTCCTGAAAGAGGAGAAGTGTTAACCGATACGAAAACCCCAACTGTTGGAGGTTCAACTTCAATACGCTCTAGAGGTTGATCTTCTTTACTGGTACAAACGGTATCTCCGATTTGTCCCTCTTCAATCCCCGATACAATAACGATCTCACCAGCTTCAGCTACATCGACATCAGACATTCCAAGTTTATCGTAAACTTGAACACCTGTTACTTTAAAGTTCTTTGACTTCTCTTTACCAATAATTGCAGCTTGTTGGTTCTTTTCAATTTTTCCTTCTTGGATACGCCCGATGACGAGTCCCCCAAGATAAGTTGAGTAGGAAAGGTTTGTTACAAGAAGCTTTAGATTGGTTTCTTTGTTAAATTGAGGAACGGGGTAGTAGTCACTGGCCATAAAGTCGAGAAGAACTTTAAGGTTATCCGTTTGCTCATCAGGAGACTCTGAACACCAACCATCTTTACCAGAGGCATAGAGGAATGGAATATCAAGGTCGAAGTCTTCAATTTCAAGGAAAGTGGCCAGCTCAAGTAGAAGGTCTTCGATTTCTTCTTTTACTTCATCAATTCTTTGGTCAGGTCTATCAACCTTGTTCACAACAACACCAATTTTAATCCCTCTTTGCATCGCTTTTGAAAGAACAAAACGAGTTTGAGGAAGACAACCTTCTGCTGCATCAACGAGAAGTAAAACCCCATCAACCATCATAAGGGAGCGTTCCACTTCTCCACCGAAGTCGGCGTGTCCGGGAGTATCTAGGAGGTTGATCTTACAATCATTCCAGAAAATGGCGCAGTTTTTGGCCTTAATGGTAATCCCTCTTTCTCTTTCGAGTTCTCCAGAGTCCATCACTCGGTCTTGAATTTCATCGCGCTCACCGAATGTTCCCGATTGCTGAAGAAGTTTGTCAACCATAGTGGTTTTTCCATGGTCAACGTGTGCCACAACGGCGATGTTTTTAAGATACTTGTAGGGGGTCATGAATTGGCCTCGATTCGATGTTGTTACAGTGCGGCAAAAAACACTTTCTAAACTGTGCTTTTACGGCTAATCTGTGCATTAATAATTACCCTCGAAGAATCTAATAAAAATGATCCAGTTGCAAGAAATAAGTAAGTCATTTGGCGAAAGAATCCTATTTAAAGACGTCAATATTGTGTTAGGGCCCAAGGAACGAGTGGGTCTTGTTGGACGTAATGGAATGGGTAAATCGACTTTATTCAAAATTATCCAAGGTGAAGAGTCAGCAGACTCTGGAGAGGTGGCCATTCCTAGAAATTATCGGCTGGGAGCATTGGAACAGCACCTTGAATTTACAGGGAAAACCATTCTTGATGAAGTGATTCAGGCCCTCCCTCAAGAATATATTTACGATCATTGGCGAGGTGAAAAGATTTTATTTGGTCTAGGCTTCACTGAAGAAGACCTCTGTCGAGCTCCAAGCGAATTTTCTGGCGGTTATCAGATTCGAGTAAAACTTGCGAAGGTTTTAGTCTCAAGCCCAAATCTTCTGCTTCTGGATGAACCCACTAACTATCTCGATATTGTTTCTCTAAAGTGGCTGGCCCAGTTTTTAAAGGACTTCCCCGGAGAAGTCTTAATGATTACCCATGATCGTGGTTTTATGGACAAGGTATGCACTCATATTATGGGGATTCACCGCCAGCGTGTAAAAAAAATAAAAGGTATTACCAGTAAGTATTACGAGCAGTTGGTTGCCGATGAAGAGATTTATGAGCAAACGCGTCTCAACCAAGAAAGAAAGAAAAAAGAGCTCGAGAGTTTTATTGAACGCTTTAGCGCCAAGGCCTCTAAAGCAAGGCAGGCCAATAGTAAGAAGAAAGTCCTGGATAAGATGGACGATATTGAAGTTCTTGAAGAGCTCCCCGAGCTTAAATTTTCTTTTCATTACCGGGACATTCCTTCTAAGTATCCCATGGAAGTTAAAAATTTAAGCTTTGGATATGATGGTGATGACCCTCTTTTTGAAAACCTATCTTTCTCGGTGGCCAAGTCCGATCGTATTGGAATTATCGGGAAAAATGGTAAAGGGAAATCAACTCTATTGAATGTTCTTGCAGGAGAATTGACTCCACGAGAAGGGGCGATTTGGATGGCGCCAGGGGTCTCTATGGGACATTTTGGCCAGACCAATGTCGAAAGGCTCCATGCGAATAATAATATCATTCAAGAACTTATGGCCGCTAATGACGAACTTTCCATGACTGCTGTTCGTGGACTATGTGGTGCCATGATGTTTCCTGGTGATACGGCGGAAAAAACAATAAGTGTTTTGAGTGGGGGAGAGAAAGCCCGCGTGATGTTGGGCAAAATTCTTGCGACGCCTTCGAATATTTTGATGCTTGATGAGCCTACTAACCATTTGGATATGGAGTCGATTGAGGTTCTAACAAAAGAAATTAAAAAGTTTGAAGGAGTGGTCTTTGTGGTTACTCACTCCGAACTTCTTCTCGATGAAGTGGTCAATAAACTTATTGTTTTTCGTGATGGGAAAGCCTCTCTTTTTGAAGGCTCTTATAAAGATTTCTTAGAGAAAGTGGGTTGGGAGAGCGAAGAGTCTGTATTAAAAGAAGATGCTCCCCCAAAAAAATTATCGATAGATAAAGAAAGAAAGCAAACAGAGAAGAAAAAGTTTCTTAGGCCAATTGAAGAAGTGGAAGAAGAAATCATGAAACTTGAGGAACTTATTGCCAAATATGAGGAAATTTGTCAGGAAAAATCCTTTGCTGGAGAAGATATCACACAGCTCTCTCAGACCCTAGCTAAGCTTCATGAAAAAGTAGAAGAGAAGTTTTTAGAGCTTGAACTTTATCAATAATTTATATCTGTAAACACGCGCTTTTTTCTCAGTCTCTTGTAGAAAATTGTAAAACTTCACATGAGTTATTTTTGAAAATAACCGATGATATAATCACATATTCGAAGAACAATAATTAATTTTTAAAAGGGTATTTAGTGGATATTGAGCTTAATGATCTCCATCGGGATATGCTATCTGAAGTCTGTAATATGGCCATGTCACAGGCCACTTATACTACGTCTCAATTGAGAGGTCAGGGTCGTGAAGCGACATTTGACCTTCCCGATATTGAAGTAATGAGTAAAAGAGATTTTATTACGGGGGTAGGGCTTGAGTATAAGAATGGGCTCATTGTACAGCAAGTATATTCCGGGGCCCTTGATGGTGCACTTTTGATGTGTTTTTCAAAAGATAGTGAAAGAAAAATATCAAAAATATATTTTAATACAGATAAGGAGATTGAAGAGGTTGAGGGAATCGAAGTCGCAACGATTTGTGAAATTGGAAATATTTTTATGAATAGTTTTATCACTCATTTAAGAAGGTTCTTAAATGTATCTATTCAGACTGATTTGCCACGTATGTTTTTTACAGGCAATTATCCAGAAATGTTAACTTCTGAAATGGAACAAATTTTAATTCTTAGATCTATTTTTAGGGTTGAAGATATTCATATCGAAGGAAAGATTTGTATGTGTATGTCTGATCATATGTATGAAAGACTTCTTTCAAAAATAGGTAAATGCTTAGGAGTACTTTAAAATATGCCCTTTCAGAAATACTATTTCCTAAATAATCTCAATCTCGGCCTTCTTCTCATAAATGGTAATGGAGAAGTTTTATTTTATAATAATTGGCTTAAAGACAGAATGAGAAAGGGAACCTTTCTTATCGGTGAAGAGCTCTTCTATGATAAGAAGAAGTGTTTTCGATTGGCCCAGTCTATAGATGTGGCCAAACGAAATGGAATAAGTTCCTTCTTATCACATCGCCTAAATGAAGAGCCTTTCAATCTCTATCTTGGATCAAAGAAGTTAAACTTCCACCTTTGTGTATCTAGGTTTTCAAACCTAAATCAAGGAGAGAACGCTTCCAGTGCAGTATTAATACAGTTCTTAGATGCTGCTGATGCTGTGAATAGTGAAAAGTATCTTGATGTAAGGGAAATTGAACAATTACGACAAGCTGAAAAAGAGAAGCATGATGATTATGTAAAACTCACTTCGCAACTTGCTCAGGAGTTGAAGAATCCCATTTCCATTCTTGAAACAAGTTCAAAGCTGTTAAAATCAATGCTTCAGAAAGACGGGATGTGGAATGATGACTATAGTGAGAGTTTAAGAGACTCTTTTCATTCCATTGAAAGAATTCAAAATCTTATGAAAAGCGCAATTGACCTATCTTATGTAGCTAAGGAAGGTGATTTTAAGGTCGCTAAAATTAAGAGTATTCTCGATCAGGTAAAAGATGATTTCGAGAATAGGTGCAGAGAGAGGAATGTAACGTTTAT